>DASWYX010000690.1:0-2607 GCA_036404755.1 Pseudoduganella sp. | reverse complement strand
ATCCCAAGCTGGATATCGGGCAGGTGATCACCGAGCTTGGCGTGGGCGAAGCGCTGGTGTCCTTCCTCGACGAGAAAGGCACGCCGCGCATGGTCGAACGCGCCTTCATCCTGCCGCCCGCTTCCCAGATCGGGCCCATTTCGCCGGACGAGCGCAAAGCCGCAATGTCCCGCTCTGTGGTGGCCGGCGTGTATGAGAAGACCATCGACCGCGAATCCGCCTACGAAAAGCTGACGCAGCGTACCTCGACCACCGCCCGCCCCGCCGACGAGGACAACGACGCCGGCATACCTGCCCCGCGCATCCCCGGCGGCCGCGCACCCAGCGCTCCGGCCGAAGCGCCATCCGATTCCGGCGGCGGCATGTTCGGCGACGTCCTTGGCGGCATCTTCGGCAAGCCGGGCAAGCGCGATACCGCCGTGCAGGCGATGGTCAAATCCGCGGCGCGCAGCATTGGGTCCCAGGTTGGGCGCGAGATCATTCGCGGCGTTCTCGGCTCGATCCTCAAGCGCCGCTGATTTTATCCGCGGGTGACAATGTGTGAGCCTTGAGCCCGTTCAGGTGGCATATAGTTGCCACATGAAAGCTTTGCTCCCCCTGATCCTGGCCGCCATGCTTCCCGTGCACGCGCAGGTCTACAAGTGGACTGACGCCAACGGGAAAGTCCAGTACTCGGACCGGCCACAGGACGGCGCCAACGTCCGAGAACTGGCGCCGGCACGCCCCCAGGCCACTCCAACGCCTGCCGGCGACAATTGGCGCGACCGTGAGCGCCTGTCGCGCGAGAATCGCGTCCATCAGGCCGAAGCCGAACGACGCGTCGCGTCCGCCGAGAACGCGGCCAGGTCGCAGCGTGAGCCCTTCAATCCCAGCGTTCACCGCTCCAACGCCCCGCTGACCGACGATGAATTGTGCACGCGCGACCAGCAGCAGATCGAATACGCCGAAAAAGCCAGGCACCTCACCATCACCCACGGCAGCAACGGCCCCCAGCAGCTGACCGAGGCGCAACGCCAGGAAGTCGTCCGCGAGCGAAAAGCCAATCACGCACTGACCTGCGCCAGCTCGCGCCGCCGCTAGTGACGGATATCACGGGCCGGGGTTCGGGTTGTCCGGCAGCGAGGGAATTGAGCGAAGGTATTCGTAAATGGCGCTCAGGTCGCGGTCGGTTTTCTTGCCGATGGCCGGCCAGGGCATCACCTGCAGGATCTGGCCGGCGGGGTCGTTCGGGTTGTGGCCGGTGCGCAGCGTCTGGATGAACTGGGCGCGCGTGAGGCCGGCGGGCTTGCCGGCATTGTCCGGCGTAATGTTGGCGGAAGTGACGACCGGACCGAACTTGCGGCCGCCGGACAGGTACACCGTCGAGTCGATCATTTCCGGTTCGCCCTTGAACGGATTGCCGCCCGGCGCGTAAGTCGGATGGCTGTGGCAATCGATGCAGCCGCTGGTGTTGACGATGTAGCTGCCCAGGCCGACCAGCGCCCGGTTCTTGCCCATCAGATTCAACTTGACGCCCTTCGGCACCAGCTCGTATCCACGTTGCACGAGGCTGTGGCTCCCTTCGCTATCGTCATCCCTGTCCTCCCTGTCGCCCTTGTCTCCGGCAAAAGCTGACAAGGCGGCGGTCGCCACCACGGCAGCAATTACCCAGGCACCCCGGCGCAGCATCAATGAAGTGTTCATATGCTCGTTCCTTTTTTTGTTAGAGTTAGCGTTTGAATAACGGCGCGCTAAGTCAGTATAGAAAACGGGACTGTCTGCGCAAGGTGCGATTGCCCTTACGCGTAACACTGGAGATGAAATGCCAACCAAAAGCATCGATGGCTTTGAGGTGGAGTTTACGGGCGAAAAGCTGGAGGGCACCGGGCAATGGGGTGCGTACGTTTCCATATTCGCTCCCTCTGCGAACCCAATGCACATGAATAACGTCTGCCCGAAACGTCGTGTTTCAGCAGACCTTACCTTCCTCGATCAGCGCAGCGCCGAAGCGGAAGCCGAACGGGCTGCGTCAATCATTCTGGACGAGCTGCGCAAGTAGCGCTATGGCATGAATGGGCCCCAAGCGGGCTCCCTGATGTTGCCGGCCTGAGTGGTTAAATGTTGTTTTACACGTCCGTCTACCGAGACCACGGCCAACGATTTGCGGTCGCCGGCGCGGGTGGCGTACATGATGTATTTGCCGTTCGGCGCGAAACTTGGAGATTCGTCGTCGGTGGCGACGGAAAGGCGCTGCTCCTGGCCACTGGCGAGGTCCAGCACGAATAGCTGGTAGTTGCCATCACGCTGGAAGATGTAGGCCAGCGTCTTGCCGTCGGAGGAGATGCGTGGGCTGATGTTGACGCTTCCGGTGAATGTGATGCGTTTGGCGTCGCTTCCGTCCGGATTCATGCGGTAGATTTGCGGGCCGCCGCTGCGGTCGCTCGAAAAGTAAATGCTCTGGCCATCCGCCGACCATTGCGGTTCGGTGTCGATACCGGCGCTGTTGGAAATACGGCGCAGATTGCTGCCGTCAGCGTTGACGGTGTACACCTGATAGTGGCCGTCTTTTGACAGTGCGACCGCCAGTTTGTCGCCGCTTGGCGCCCATGCCGGCGCCGAATTATTACC
>DASWYX010000689.1:0-2185 GCA_036404755.1 Pseudoduganella sp. | reverse complement strand
ACCATTATCGAGTATCTGCACCTGCACTATCCCGGCTCCGTGAAGCTGCTGCCGGACGATCCCGAACTGGCGCTGGAAGTGCGCAATATGGACCGCTTCTTCGACAACTACATTTCGACACCACAGCAAAAACCCGTCTATGACGCGATTCGTCCCGAAGCCGACCGCGATCCCCATGGCGTGAAGGAAGCGCGCGACTTGCTCGACCGTGCCTATGCCTGGCTGAATAATTACATAGAAGGCCGCGAATGGGCGGTGGGGAAAGACTTCTCGATGGCCGATTGCGGTGCGGGTCCATTCCTGTTCTACGCGGACTGGACGCACAAGATCGATCCGAAATTCAACAACGTGCTGGAATACCGGAAGCGTTTGCTGGCGCGCCCGGCATTCAAGCGCGCCGTGGATGAGGCGCGGCCCTACAGGCATTTGTTCCCGCTGGGCGCGCCGGACAGGGATTAACCCGGATTACGGGCGGCCCTGGCGATTGCCGCGATCGATCAGCTCATCGGTCGCATCATCGACAGCTTCGCGGGCGTCGCCCACTTTCTTCTGCAGCTTGCCTTCGACCTGCTTTGCAATGCCTTTGGCTTGCTGCTTCGAGCTACCGACCAGTTCGCCGGCCTCTTCCTGGATCTTGCCGCCGACTTCCTTGGCTTTGCCCTTGATTTGGTCCTTGTTCATCATGCTCTCCTTAAAAGTTAAGCCGAGAAGCAATCATACGAACAGGAATTGTTTCCATCCGTTCGCAAGCTAACACTTGCGCCAAACACTTGCCAGCCATGGCTGCTGCTCGCGTGGCAATCCTGGGGGACGGTAATAATGATGCACTGGCGCAAAGCCGGCCGCAATGCAGAAGGCTTCCCACGTCGGGTAATCGTAATAACTGCCGTAGCGCGAACCGTTCCAGCCTTCCTCGTTGTGTCCACGCGGATTGGAACTGAACAGCACACCGCGCGGCTTCAGCGCAGCGTGCAGGCGCAGCAGCACATCCGGCAGCGCGGCACTCGGCACATGGAACAGGGAAGCATTGGCGAACACGCCATTGAAAGAAGCGGCAGGCAGTTGCAGATCGACGAAGTCCTGCTGCCACACTTCGCAGCCGCTCCAGCTACGCGCCATCTCCACAAACTGCGCCGAGCCATCGATGCCGACCGGCTCGTGCCCCAACGCCTTGAAGGTACGCAGGTCGCGGCCGGGGCCGCAACCCAGGTCGAGGATGCGGAACGGCGCCGCACCCTCGATCGCATCGAGCAGGGCCGACACATTCTGGCTCACATCATGATCGCGCGTACCTTCCAGGAAGGCCCGCGCATTGCGTTCATAGTGCTCCAGCGTGCGCCGGGTGATCTGCTCGATATCGTCCATTCCTCCAGCTTACCAGACGCGCACGCGCTGCTCGGGCGCCAGGTACAGCTTCTGGCCCGGCTTCACGTCGTAGGCCGGATACCATGCGTCCAGGTTGCGCACGGTGTAGGTGCGCCACTTGGCCGGCGAGTGGCCGTCCGTCTTGATCTGGTTACGCAGCGCCGCGTCGCGCTGTTTGTTGCGCCAGCTTGCCGCATAGCCCTGGAAGAATTCACGGTCGGCCTGCACGGTCGCCTTGCCACCCTGCGACGCGCGGTAGGCATCCAGCGCTGCCGCCAGGCCGGCCAGGTCGGCCAGGTTTTCGCTCAGCGTGAGCTGGCCGTTCAGGTGCAGGTCCGGGAAGGCTTCATACGCGTTGTACTGCGCCACCAGCGCGGCGGACGCTTTCTTGAAATGTTCCCCGTCGGCGGGAGTCCACCAGTCGCGCAGGCGGCCCTTGGAGTCGAACTGCGCGCCCTGGTCGTCGAAGCTGTGGCTGATCTCGTGGCCGATCACGGCGCCAATGCCGCCATAGTTCAGTGCATCGGAGGCGCCCATGTCAAAGAACGGCGCCTGCAGGATCGCGGCCGGGAAGTTCAGCGCGTTCTGCATCGGCATGTTCACCGCGTTCACGACGTGCGGCGGCATGCACCATTCGGTCGGATCGACTTTCTTGCCCAGCTTGGCCAGCTCCTGCTTGTAGTGGAACTCTTCCGCGCGCTGCATATTGCCGAGGGCGACGCCGGCCTGGATGTCCAGGCCGTCGTACGTGGTCCACTTGTCCGGATAGCCCACGCCCACGTATAGGGTGCGCAGCTTTTCATGCGCTTCCTTCTTCGTA
>DASWYX010000688.1:0-11167 GCA_036404755.1 Pseudoduganella sp. | reverse complement strand
CAATGATGCCGATGCCCATGCCCAGCTCCACATACGTCTTGATCACGTCCGCATCGATGGCTTCCAGCAACACGTCCGGCTTCAACCCACGCAGTGAAAAAGCATGGTCGATCTTGGACCGGCCGGCGAAGGCGGCATCATACGTGATCACAGGGTAGCCGGCCACCTCTTCCAGCGTGACGGGCTTCGATTTCAGCAGCGGATGGTCGGGCGGCACCACCACCACATGCTCCCACTGGTAGCATGGCAGCGTGATCAGGCCGTCGACACCGGCGATCGACTCGGTCGCAATGGCCAGATCCGCCTGGTCGCGCTGGACCATTTCAGCGATCTGGCGTGGATTGCCTTGCAGCAATGACAAACGTACCTTCGGATATTTCTGCATGAAGGCCTGCACCACCTTGGGCAGCGTATAGCGCGCCTGGGTGTGTGTAGTTGCAATGGTGAAACTGCCGGAATCCTGGGCCGCGTATTCCTTGCCAATGCGTTTCAGGCTGTCGATTTCCTGCATGATCAGCTCGACCGACTGCAGGACCAGCCTGCCGGGCTCGGTCAAGCCGCGAATGCGCTTGCCATGTCTTGTGAAAATATCAACACCGAGCTCTTCTTCCAGTTCGATGATGGCCTTCGATACCCCCGGCTGCGAGGTGAAAAGCGCCTTCGCGGCGTCGGTCAGGTTGTAGTTCTGGCGTACGGCTTCCCGCACGAAGCGCAGTTGATGAAGATTCATTGTCGTTCTCGTTGGACTTCCCCAGCCCGTATTTTACGCTGATGCTTATACCCAAACTGCATATAAGCAAATAAAGACTAAGTCGTTTGGAATAAAGCTCCAGTTTATTACCATTGAAGCTACTTTGGGCCATGCCTTACTGGGAAAGCTATGTATCAATACGATCAATACGACCATCTCATCGTGCGGGAACGCATCGCACAGTACCGCGACCAGGTGAAACGCCGCCTGAACGATGAGCTGACCGAAGCAGAATTCCTGCCGCTGCGCTTGCAGAACGGCTTATATATGCAGCGTCACGCTTACATGCTGCGTATTGCAGTGCCTTACGGCCTGCTCAGCTCCAAACAGATGCGCATGTTCGCCCATATCGCCCGCAAGTACGACCGCGGCTATGGCCACTTCACGACCCGCCAGAACATCCAGTTCAACTGGGTCAACCTGGAAGACACGCCGGACATCCTGACCGACCTGGCCTCCGTCGAGATGCACGCCATCCAGACGTCGGGCAACTGCATCCGCAACGTGACCTCGGACGAGTTCGCGGGCGTGGCGGCGGACGAGATCATCGATCCGCGTCCCTACGCCGAAGTGCTGCGCCAGTGGTCCACCTTCCACCCGGAATTCATCGCCCTGCCTCGTAAATTCAAGGTCGCCATCAATGGCGCCGTGGAAGACCGCGCCGCGATCGCCGTGCACGACATCGGCCTGACCGTGGTGAAGAACGACGCCGGCGAGATCGGTTTCAAGGTGATGGTTGGCGGCGGCATGGGCCGTACTCCGATCCTGGGCACCACCATCCGCGAATTCCTGCCGCGCGAACACCTGCTGACCTACGTCGAAGCGATCATGCGCGTGTATAACCTGCACGGCCGCCGCGACAACAAGTACAAGGCGCGCATCAAGATCCTGCTGAAGGCCATCGGCGCCGAGGAATTCACGCGCCAGGTGGAAGCCGAGTGGGAAGACCTGAAGGGCACCGAGCAGACGCTGACGCTGCAGGAAATGGAGCGCATCATCGCCTACTTCCAGCCGCACGCCTACGCGACCCTGCCGAACGTGAACCCGGCTGCCGGCCACGAAGACAACAAGGCGTTCGCCAACTGGCTGAAGCGCAATGTGAAGCCGCACAAGGTGCCGGGCTACGCTGCCGTGGTGCTGTCGCTGAAGAAGACCGGCGTGCCGCCGGGCGACGCCACCGCCGAGCAGATGGACTTCATGGCCGACCTGGCGGACCGCTACAGCTTCGCCGAACTGCGCGTCACGCACGAACAGAACATCGTGCTGGCCGACGTCGAGCAATCGAAGCTGTTCGCGCTGTGGGAAGAGATCAAGGCCAAGGGCCTGGCCACGCCGAATATCGGCCTGCTGACCGACATCATCTGCTGCCCGGGCGGCGACTTCTGCTCGCTGGCGAACGCGAAATCGATCCCGATCGCCGCCGCCATCGCCGAGCGTTTCGACCGCATCGACTTCCTGCACGATATCGGTGACTTCGAGCTGAATATCTCCGGCTGCATCAACGCCTGCGGCCACCACCACGTCGGCAATATCGGCGTGCTGGGCGTGGACAAGGATGGCAGCGAATGGTATCAGGTGTCTATCGGCGGCGCCCAGGGCAACCACTCCGCCATCGGCAAGATCATTGGCCCGTCCTTCTCCGCACTGCAGATGCCGGAAGTGATCGACCGCCTGCTGCAAGTCTATCTGCGCGAACGCCTTGCGCCGGAAGAGACTTTCGTGGAAGCCGTGGCGCGCCTCGGCGTCGCACCGTTCAAGGAATTTGTATACGCCACGCCTATCCCCGATGCGGGCCGCCTGGTTGGAGAAGATGAATATGCCTAAACAAATCATTAAAGGCCGCGAAATCGTGGCGGACGACTGGATTGAATTCCGCCTCGCTGAAGGTGAAGAGCCGGCAGCCGCCGTGGTCCCTGAAGGCAAAGTCATCGTTCCCCTGAGTGTGTGGAACGCCCAGCGCGACGCGCTGGCCTCGCGCGCCGAGATCGCCGTGTGGCTGGCGCCGGACGACGATCCGTTCACGCTGAAGGAAGACCTGCCGAAGTTCGCGCTGGTCGCCGTGGACTTCCCGAAATTCACCGATGGCCGCGGCTATTCGATCGCCTACAACCTGCGCATGCGCCTCGGCTACCAGGGCGAGCTGCGCGCCATTGGCGACGTGCTGCGCGACCAGCTGTTCTCCATGCACCGCGTGGGCTTCGACGCCTACGCCACCCGTCCGGACCGCAGCATCGAAGACGCGCTGAAAGGCCTGACCGTATTCAGCGAGACCTACCAGGCATCGGTGGACGTGCGTAATCCCCTGTTCCGCCGCCACCTGCGCAGCGGTCCGCAGGAAAATACGGACGTCGGCTTCGGGATCTGATCATGAGCGAGCTTGCCAACCGCGTCGCGGCGACGCGCGATACGCTCGAACGTATCGCCCGCGACTTCACGCCTGCCGTCTTCGCCTCCAGCCTGGCGGCCGAAGACATGGTGATCACGGACCTGATCTTGAAGAATCAGCTCCCGATCGGCATCTTCTCGCTGGAGACGGGGCGCCTGCACAAGGAGACGCTGTCGATGGTGGACCGCGTGAAGGAACACTACGGCTACGACATCGCCCTGTTCCGCCCCCAGCCTGAAGCCGTGGAAGCTTATGTGTCGCAGAACGGCCTGAACGCCTTCTACGACAGCATCGAGATGCGCAAGGAATGCTGCCGCATCCGTAAGGTCGAACCGCTGGGCCGCGCGCTGAAGGACAAGAAAGCCTGGGTCACCGGCCAGCGCCGCGCCCAGTCCACCACCCGCGCCGAACTGGCGGTGCAGGAAGACGACGCGGCGCACGGCATGGTGAAGTTCAATCCGCTAGCCGACTGGTCAGAGGAAGAAGTGTGGGAATACCTGCGTTCCAACGGGGTGCCCTACAATGAATTGCACGACCAGGGCTATCCGTCGATCGGCTGCGAACCCTGCACCCGCGCCATCCAGCCGGGCGAGGATGTGCGCGCCGGACGCTGGTGGTGGGAGAACCCGGACTCCAAGGAATGCGGCCTGCACATGGTCGACGGCAAACTGATTCGCATCAAGAAGGTAAGCTAAATGAACGCACTGGTAGAACAACAAGTTAACTCGCGCCACCTGGACGCGCTGGAATCCGAAGCGATCCACATCATGCGCGAAGTGGCAGCCGAGTGCTCCAATCCCGCCCTGCTTTTCTCGGGCGGCAAGGATTCCGTGGTGCTGCTGCGCCTTGCGGAGAAGGCTTTCCGTCCTGGTAAATTCCCCTTCCCGCTGGTGCACATCGACACCGGCCACAACTTCCCGGAAGTGATCGAGTTCCGCGACCGCCGCGTCGCCGAGCTGGGCGAGCGCCTGATCGTGGGTTCGGTGGAAGACTCGATCAGGAAAGGCACCGTGCGCCTGCGCAATCCGCAGACCGATTCGCGCAACGCCGCGCAGGCCGTGACCCTGCTGGAAACTATCGCGGAACACGGCTTCGACGCCTGCATCGGCGGCGCGCGCCGCGATGAAGAGAAGGCCCGCGCCAAGGAGCGCATCTTCTCCTTCCGCGATGAATTCGGCCAGTGGGACCCGAAGGCGCAGCGCCCGGAACTGTGGGACCTGTATAACACCCGCGTCCATCCCGGCGAGAACATGCGCGTGTTCCCGATCTCGAACTGGACCGAGCTGGATGTGTGGCAGTACATCGCCCGCGAAAAACTGGCCCTGCCGTCGATCTACTTCGCGCACGAGCGCCAGGTGATCCCGCGCAACGGCCTGCTGGTGCCGCTGACCGACCTGACCCCGGCCCGTGATGGCGAAACGGTGGAAACCCAGGTCGTGCGCTTCCGCACCGTGGGCGATATCTCCTGCACCTGCCCTGTGTCCTCCGATGCAGCGGACGTGGATGCGATCATCGCCGAAACCGCCGTCACCCAGATCACCGAGCGCGGCGCGACCCGCATGGACGACCAGACGTCCGAAGCCTCGATGGAAAAACGCAAGAAGCAAGGATATTTCTGATGAACGCCCTGAACGAAAACCTGTCCCAGCATAGTTTGCTGCGCTTTATTACCGCCGGCTCCGTCGACGACGGCAAGAGCACGCTGATCGGCCGCCTGCTGTTCGACAGCAAGGGCATCTTCGCCGACCAGCTGGCCGCCGTGTCGCGCGCCAAGCATAAGCGCACCGTGGGCGACACCATCGACCTGTCCCTGCTGACGGACGGCCTGGAAGCCGAGCGCGAACAGGGCATCACGATCGACGTGGCCTACCGCTACTTCGCTACGCCGAAGCGCAAGTTCATCATCGCCGACACGCCGGGCCACGAACAGTACACCCGCAATATGGTGACTGGCGCTTCCACCGCCGACGCCGTGATCATCCTGATCGACGTGTCCAAGGTGAAGCTGCGCGAAGATGGCGGCGTCGACCTGCTGATCCAGACCAAGCGCCACTCCACCATCGCCCACCTGCTGCAGATCGAGCACGTAGTGGTGGCCGTGAACAAAATGGACCTGGTGAATTACGACCAGGACGTGTACGACCGCATCGTGAAGGCTTACCGCGAATTCGCCGACACCCTGGGCATCAGGGATGTGACGACCATTCCACTGTCCGCCCTGACCGGCGACAACGTGGTGGACGCCAGCGAGAAGATGGACTGGTACAAGGGCCCGACGCTGATCGAGCTGCTGGAAAACCTGTCCGTCTATGATGAATCGCACAAGTCGGCCTTCCGCTTCCCGGTGCAGCTGGTGGCGCGCCACAATGGCCATGAAGCGAACGACTTCCGCGGCTATATGGGCCGCATCGAGGCGGGCAGCGTGTCCGTCGGCGACAAGCTGGTGGTGCAGCCTTCCGGCCACACCGCCACCGTGAAGGAGATCGTGACCTTCGACGGCTCGCTGGCCTCGGCATCGGCCGGCCAGTCCGTGACCCTGGTGCTGAACGAATATGTGGACGTGTCGCGCGGCGATATCCTGTCGTCCAGCGAGCAGCCGGCCACCCTGCTGAAGCAGGTGAACGCCGACGTGTGCTGGCTGTCCGAAGAACCGCTGGACCAGCGCCGCAAGTACTGGATCAAGCACGGCACCAAGCAGACCGCCGCCAAGGTCACGAAAATCGACTCCATCCTTGACATCAACACCCAGCAGCGTCACGATGCAGAGGCGTTAAAGCTGAACGATGTGGCGCGCATTGCCCTCACCGTGCAGCAGCCGCTGGCCGCCGATGCCTATGCAGACATCCGCGCGACCGGCGCCTTCATCCTGATCGATGAGGTGACGCACCAGACTGTGGCCGCAGGCATGATTCGCCTCGGCGAATGATGCTTGAGGAGCCAGCGGGTATGCCAGCGTATGGGAAAGTCTATCTGATCGGTGCAGGGCCCGGAGCCCAGGATCTGATTACCATGCGCGGTGCACGCCTGCTGGCCGCCGCCGAAGTCGTTCTCTACGACGCGCTGGTGACGCCCGAAATGCTGGAACTCTGCCCGCAGGCGGAGAAGATCTGCGTCGGCAAGCGCGCCGGCCAGCGTTCGGCGGCGCAGGATTTCATCAACCAGCAACTGGTCGAATGCGCTGCGCGCTATCGGCTGGTGGTGCGCCTGAAAGGCGGCGACCCCATGCTGTTCGGCCGCGCGGACGAGGAATTGCGCGCGCTAGAGGAACATGGCATCGAGTGCGAAGTCGTGCCGGGCATTACCACCGCCGTAGCCGCCGCCGCTGCGGCCAAGCAGCCGCTGACCAAGCGCGGCGTAGCGCGCAGCGTGGCCTTCTTCACCTCCTCCACCGCGCCGGGACATCCGGATGAAGTGGCGATTCCTTCCACCGATACGCTGGTGCAGTACATGGGCGGACGCGAGGCCATCGCCACCGCGCAGCGCCTGCTGGACCAGGGCCGCGCGCCCGAGACGCCGGTGCTGGTGCTGGAAAATGTCAGCCGACATGACCAGCGCATCGAGCGCATCACGCTGGATGCGCTGGCGCACGGGCTGCACATGTCCCACGGGCCCGTGCTGGTGATGCTGGGCGATGCCATGGCGGCCCGGCCGCACCAGCCGGACGACACGGACCACGACGTCGATCTGCCTGCGCTCACGCGCAAAACCTAAGACCGGGTCAGACCCAAGGGTCTGACCCCGGGTTTAGGGTTTCTGCGTGTAGAATTGCCAATATTGCCACCCGCGGAACCCCCACCATGCGCAAACTTGGCCTTCTCCTGCTCTGCCTCAGCGCGGCCGTGCACGCCCAGGACGCTCCCCTGAGCGCCCTCCCCTACACGCCCGGCCTGGACGTAAACGCCATGGACCGCAGCGCCAACCCCTGCGAGGATTTCTACCAGTACGCCTGCGGCGGCTGGATGAAAAACAACCCGATCCCGTCCGACCAGAGCATCTGGAGCGTATACGGCAAGCTGGCCAACGATAACCAGCGCTACCTGTGGGGCATCCTGGAGAACCTCGCCAAGGGCGGCGCCGAGCGCAATGCCGCACAGCAGAAAACGGGCGACTACTTCGCCGCCTGCATGGATGAAAACGCGGCCGAGCAGCGCGGCGCCTTTCCGCTCACCGACTACTTCAAGCTGATCAACGGCATGCGCAGCAAGAAGGACTTGCCGCGCGTGATGGCGCGCCTGCACGTGGACATTGCCAGCAGCATGCTGTTCGACTTCCAGTCCAACCAGGACTTCGCCGATTCCACCCAGGTCATCGCCTTCGCCAACGCCAGCGAGCTTGGCCTGCCCGACCGCGACTACTACCTGAAGCACGACAGGAAATCGCGCGAGATGCTGGCCAAGTACCGCGCCCACATCACGCGCACCTTCGAGCTGCTGGGCGACTCCCACGCCGACGCGGACCGCGCCGCCGACAGCATCGTGCGTTTCGAACGCGTGCTGGCGCAAGCGTCGCTCTCCAAGGTCGACAAGCGCGACCCCTACAAGCTGTTCCACAAGAAGAAGCTCGCCGAACTGCAGGCGCTCACGCCGGGCTTCGCGTGGAAGGAATACCTGGATGGCATCGGCGTGCCGGACACGCGCGAGCTGAATGTGTCCGAGCCGATGTTCTACAGCGCGCTGAACGCATCGCTGAAACGCCTGCGCCTGGCCGAGATCAAGACTTACCTGCGCTGGAACGTGGCGCGCGCCATGTAGCCCTATCTGTCCCGCGATTTCGTCAATGAGAATTTCGGCTTCTACCAGAAGACCCTGCGCGGCGTGCCGGAACTGCAGCCGCGCTGGAAGCGCTGCGTGAAGCTGGTGGATGCGCAGCTGGGCGAGGCGCTGGGCCAGGAATTCGTCAGCCGCGCCTTCAGCCCGGAGCTGAAGGAACAGACCCAGCACCTGACGCGCCAGATCGAAGCGGCCATGAAGGAAGACATCAATTCGCTCAACTGGATGAGCGACGCCACCAAGCAGAAAGCCCAGGAAAAGCTGGCCGCCGTCGCCAACAAGATCGGCTATCCGGACAAATGGCGCGACTACAGCAGCTACAGCGTGTCGCGCACCGACTTTGCGGGCAATGTGATCCGCGGCGTGGCCTTCGAGACGAAGCGCCAGCTGGCCAAGATCGGCAAGCCGCTCGACCGCAATGAATGGTCGATGACGCCGCCCACGGTAAACGCCTACTACAACCCGCAGATGAACGATATTAACTTCCCTGCGGGCGTGCTGCAGCCGCCGCTGTACGACGCGAAGATGGACGCCGCGCCCAACTACGGCAACACCGGCGGCACGATCGGCCACGAACTGACCCACGGCTTCGATGATGAAGGCCGCCAGTTCGACGCCCAGGGCAACCTGAAGGACTGGTGGAACAAGAAGGATGGCAAGGCCTTCATGGACCGCGCCCAGTGCATCGTCGACCAGTATGCGCAATACACGATCATCGACGACATCAAGATCAACAGCAAACTGACGCTGGGCGAGGATGTGGCCGACCTGGGCGGCCTGATACTGGCTTGGATGGCGTGGAAATCCGAAATCGCCAACACGCCACAGCAGGCGCGCGACGACCTGTCGCCGGAGCAGCGCTTCTTTGTCGGCTATGCGCAATGGGCTTGCGAGAACAACCGCCCCGAAAACGCACGCGTGAATGCGCTGACCAATCCTCATTCGCCGGGCAAGTACCGCGTCAATGGATTGATGGTGAATATGCCGGAATTCTCCAAGGCCTTCTCCTGCAAGCCGGGACAGGCCATGGTCAAGGACCCGGCCAAAGTGTGCCGCGTATGGTAAAGCCGGTGAACAGGTAAAATACCGGCCTCGTATTTTTTGAGGATGATGATGAGCCAAGCACATGAAATTCTGGAGCGCGCCCGCAATGCGCGCCTGGCGGGCAAGTATGAAGACGCCCTGCGCGACCACCTCTGGTTCCACGAACATGCGCTGGACGAGGACCCGTCACTGGCGGGCGTGCGCCTGTCCTTCGCGCTGCGCGACTGGATCTATCTCGCCGAGCAGTTCCCGCTGGCGCGCCGCGCCCTGCAAGCGATCCGCGACCGCGACACCCAGCGCGTGCTGAACGGCGGCGCCACCCTGCAGCGCTTCCAGGACATCAACGCCATCAACAGCGCCCTCGGCGACGACCGCGCCACGCACGAACTGTTCGTGCAGATCGACGCCCAGATCCCGGAACTGGCGCAACAGTGCGCTGAGCTGGCGATGCCGTCGCTGGTCGCGGTCGAAGACTTTGCGCTGGCCCGGCGCTACCTGCCAACACCGTTGGAGCGCATTGCCGGACTGGCCCAGCGCCTGAACGAGTTTGCGCAGGAGCTGGCGCGCCGCGGCAGCACGTCGTCCGCCCCGGCGCTGCTGTCCTATGTGCTGAACTACACGAAGGAAGTGCGCCTGATCACCGAAGTGCTGCGCCGCACCGGCGAGGATGAACTGGTCGAGCAAGTCGCCAGCGCCGCACTGGAACAGTTGAAGTCCGACGCCCTGCGCGACGCCGTGCAGCGTGAGTTCGAAACGCCCGGCTCCACCATCGCCGCCATGGTGGCCCACGCCAAGGCAGGCGAGCAGCCTCCCGCCGGCCAGCAATGAGCGACATCCTCGCCACGATGCAACGAGCCAGCCAGGCTCGGGAACGTGGCGAGTATGCGCAGGCGCTGCGCCTGAACCAGGCCATCCACGACGCTCCCCTGCCGCCGCCGGACGAGCCGCAGGAGCACAGCTTCCGCCGCTTTGCCTTCTTCGAGTGGGGCCTGCTGGCCCGTGCATATCCTCCTGCGCGGCAGGCCATGCACGCCTTGCGCGAGCGCGAAGCTGCCCAACTGGGCGCTGAGCCGGAGCTGCGTTTCCTTTACCTTGTTGAGCTGAACCGTCACCTGCCCGCCCCGCGCCATACGCTGGCGCTCTTCCTCCAACTGGAGTCCCGTGCGCCGGCAATTGCGCGCCGCTGTTTCCATTACGCGGCCGACGTGCTGCTCGACTGCGGCGCGGCTGGCGTGCTGCAGCGCTACCTGCCAGAACCTCAGGAGGGCACGCGCTACCGGGCGCAATACCTGAACGACGTCGTACGCGACTGCACCATCCCACGGCGCTACGGCGAAACCCAGGCTTTTGTCGACGACCTGCGCCTGCAGTGCGGCGTGCTGAAACTGAACGGCAAGCCGGCCGAGGCGGAAGCCCTGGCGGCTATGGCACTGTCACTGATCGATGCGGAAGATAGCCGCGCACTGGCGCACCGCGAGCTGCATGAGCCGGGCGCGATCGCCCAGCTTATGGCTGAATGGCGGGACGCACAGGGCTGACTTCCCACCGCCCCGCACGGCGGCCCGCAAGCACCAGCCATTCCCCTTCTTCCGGCGCGGCCGCGAGCAGCTTGCCTTCCTCGTTCCACAGCGCGCTGCGGCCCGCCGATTGCCAGCCGCCCGTCGGCCCGCCATGATTGGCCATCAGTACCGGCATCCCAAGCGAGGCCGCATAGCCTTGCAGCAGGCCGCTGTCCTTCGCATAGCCGCCAGGCGACACGAGCACGCTGGCGGCATACAGCGCAGCACCGCCGCGCGCTGCAGCCTGCGCATGGCTGGCGTGCGCAATCTCCGCGCAGACCGCCAGGGCGACCGGGGTGCCGCCTACGCCCAGCGGCGGCCCGCCGGCGCCTGGCGCGAACACGGCATCCTCGCCGGGATGTAAGTGCTGCTTGGTATAAACCTCGACCCGGCCGTCCGGCAGGAAGCACAGCGCGCCGATATGCAGCGCGCCTGCCGTGCCGCTGACCGGCGCACCGGCAACAATCGTCATGCGCGTCCGCACCGCCAGCTCCGCCAGGGGAGCAAGCCGCGAGTCGTGTGGCGCGACGATGCAGCCGGCAGCGATGTCCGGCTCGTAGCCGGTCAGGGAAAGTTCAGGAAATAGCGCAAGCCGCGCGCCATGCGCGGCAGCCGCCGAGGCCAGCGCGGCATGGCGGCGCACATTGGCGACGATATC
>DASWYX010000687.1:0-4224 GCA_036404755.1 Pseudoduganella sp. | reverse complement strand
CAGTCCCGCCAGCGCGGCCCGGCGCGGCCCGATCTGCTGCGCCAGCGCCGGCATGTCGAGCGCGCGCTCCGCCTCGGGCAAGGGCGGCGCCAGCGAAGGCTTCAGCTTGGCCAGCACGATCACATAGCCGACGTACAGGGCGGCCAGCATGATCCCGGGGAAGAACGCGCCCGCATACAGCTTGACCACCGACACGCCCGCCGTCGCGCCATACACGATCAGCAGCACCGACGGCGGAATCAGGATGCCCAGGCAGCCGCCGGCCGTGATTGCGCCCGCCGCCAGCTGCGTGCTGTAACCCGCCTTCAGCATCGACGGCAGCGCCAGGAGCCCCATCAGGGTCACCACCGCGCCGACAATGCCGGTGGCCGTCGCAAAGACGGCGCAGGTGACGATGGTCGCCACGGCCAGCGCTCCCGGCACGCGCGCCATCGCAATGTGCAGGCTCTTGAACAGGCGCTCGATCAGGTTGGCCCGCTCCACCAGGTAGCCCATGAAGATGAACAGCGGGATCGAGATCAGCACGTCGTTTGCCATCACCGAATAGGCGCGCTGCACCATCAGGTCCAGCGTCTGCTGCCAGGCGAGTGTCGGGTCGCGGCTGTGGAAGGCCAGCCACGCAAACAGCACGCCCATGCCCATCAGGGTGAAGGCCGTGGGAAAGCCCAGCATGATGGCCACCACGACGAGGGCCAGCATCAGCAAGCCGAGATGCCCATTCGTCATTTCGCTGGGCGGCGGCATCAGCGCCAGCACGGCGACGACCACGGCCGCCAGCATGATCAGACCAAACCAGATTTCTTTTTTCATTGTGGTTCCTGGCGCACCATGGCCTTGAGTTTGTCCACGTCCACTTCTTCCACGTCCTCCTCGCGGCTGGGCCAGTCGCCCAGGCGCAGGCAGATGATGCAGCGGACGATCTCCACCAGTCCCTGCAGGAGCAGCAGCACGCCGGCGCAGGGGATCACGATCTTGAAGGGATAGAGCGGCGGCCCGTTGGCGGTCAGCGTCGAATGCTCATTGATCGCCACCGATTCGGCCGCGTAGAAGTAGCCGGCCCACACCAGCGCGATCACGCCGGGCAGGAAGAAGGCCAGGTAGAGCACCAGGTCGATGCCCGCCTGCAGCCGGGGCGGGAAGAAGCGGTACAGCACATCGCCCCGCACATGGCCGTTCTTGGCCAGCGTATAGGCGCCGCCCATCATGAAGGCGGTGCCATACATCATGATCATCAGGTCGAAGGACCAGGGGTTCGGGTGGTTGAGCGCGTAGCGTGAGAACACTTCCCACGACACGAGCAGGGTCAGCCCGACGATCAGCCAGGAAAACGCCTGGCCGACCCACGTGCTGACCCCGTCCACAAAGCGCAAGAGCCTTTGCATGCGAAGCCTTTCAGGCGCGTGTCAGGACTGCTTGGCGGCGCGGCCGAAGTAGTGGTTGTACGCCATGCGGCGGTTGTTGTTGGTGTCCATGTCCCACTTCATCGCGCGTTCGGCAAAGGCGCGCTGGGACTTTTCCACTTCCTTGAACAGGGGATTGTCCGCCCCCTTTTTTGCCACCACTTCGTCCCACACCTTGAGCTGCTCCTGCAGCAGGGTATCGGGCGTCTTGTAGAACTTGACGCCATCCTTGGACTGCAGCTCCCGGTAATCCTTCGAATAGCGGTCGATGGCCTTCCAGGACATATCCGCCGACGAGGCTTCCACCGCATTGGCGATGATGGCCTTCAGCTTGGCCGGCAGGGCGTTGTACTTGGTTTTGTTGAAGGTGATCTCGAACTGCTCCGAGCTTTGGTGGAAGCTTTGCAGCATGCAGATCTTGGAAACGTCCGGGAAGCCGAGGATGCGGTCGGAAGTTGCGTTATTGAATTCGGCGCCGTCCAATAGTCCGCGGTCCATGGCAGGCACGATCTCGGCGCCGGGCAGCGCGTTCACGGCGGCGCCCATGGCGGTAAACAGGTCGATCGCCAGGCCGTTGGTGCGGAACTTCAGCCCCTTCAGGTCCTCTTTCTTCGTGATGGGTTTCTTGAACCAGCCAAGGGGTTGGGTGGGCATGGGGCCGGTGAGGAAGGAAACCACGTTGGCGCCGATCTGGTGGTACAGCTTTTCCAGCAGTTCCTTGCCGCCGCCGTATTTATGCCAGGCCAGCACCATATTGGCGTCCATGCCGAACACCGGGCCGGAAGTCCACAAGGCGATCGCGGACTGCTTGCCATAGTTGTAGCCCATCACGCCATGGCCGCCATCCAGCGTGCCCTTGGACACGGCATCCAGCAGCCCGAAGGCCGGCACCACGGCGCCCGCCGGCAGCACTTCGATCTTCAGTTCGCCCCCCGTCATGTCATTGATCTTGGCGGCGAAATCCTGGGCGTACTCGTGGAAGATATCCTTGCTGGGCCAGGTGCTCTGGAAGCGGAAATTGGTGACGCCCTGCGCGCTGGCAATCGAGGGAAGGGCAAGGGCGGCGGCGGCGCCCGATGTGGCTGCGGTGTTCAGGAACTTACGGCGGGACTGCTTGAGCTTCTTCTCCATCGTCTACCCCTCCTTCATTATGATTGTTGGAAGTACTCGTGGCTGAATTGGCAACAGGCCAGATGCTAGGATGCGCCAACTGATGCAAATGTCAAGCTGCACTGCCGAAAAATTCACAATCTGGGCGCGGCACCGTTGCTTTTTTTAAGCGGCTATACTCGCGCCATGACCGCATCCCACGACTACGACCCAGACGAGAAACTCCTTATCGATACCGGCCTCGCGGACCGGGGCATCAGCCTGGTCAAGATGGAGGGCCGGGTGTTCCTGCGCATCTCCGGCACGGTGGAAGCGGGCGGACGCGAGGTGCCGTTCTCGCTGGTGCCCGAACAGGGCGTGCTGGCCAAGCCGTCCAAATGGCGCAAGCTGGACGAGGAGGCCCGCGCGGCCCTGCTGCGCGAGCGGGGCAACGAGCGGGCGCTGCGCGAGCTGCGCGCCAGCGTCGCGGACTTCGTCTCCGAACTGACGGCGGCCAGCGAGGAATCCGGCTTCGACGCCGAGCCTTTCCTGAAATCGCTGGCCGAGGCCCAGAGTTCCGAGCCGGCCAGCCTGCTGTTCGACCGCATCCGCCAGCGCCTGGAACACGCCGCCGAACGCCAGCGCGAAGAGCGCCATGCCGAGCGCACCAAGCAAAGCATCAACCTGGCCGAGTATCCCGCTTCGTTCGAGGTCGCGCGCCGCCTGCCGCGCCGCTTCATCGCGCTGCTGGGTCCCACCAATTCGGGCAAGACGCACAAGGCCATCGAGGCGCTGGCGAAAGCGTCCAGCGGCATCTACCTGGCGCCCTTGCGCTTGCTGGCGCTGGAAAACTATGAGCGCTTGCAGGAGCAGAAGCATGGCGGCAAGCCGCTGAAGGTCAACCTGATCACGGGCGAAGAGCGGCGCCTGGAGGAGGGCGCGACCCACGTTGCCAGCACGGTCGAAATGCTCGACTCGCGCACGCCGGTGGATGTGGCGGTGATCGACGAGATCCAGATGCTGTCCGACCCTGATCGGGGCGCGGCATGGACGGCGGCCGTGTGCGGCGCGCCGGCGCGCACCGTCTACCTGGTCGGCGCTCCCGAAGCGAAGCGCGCCATCGAAGCGCTGGCGGAGCGGCTGGAATGCCCGCTGGAAGTGCATATCCTGAAGCGCAAGGCGCCGCTGGCGATGGAGCCCTCGGCCGTGCGCAACCTGAAATCGCTGCGGCGTGGCGATGCGCTGATCGCATTCTCGCGGCGCGATGTGCTGATGTGGCGCGACCTCGTGACGGAGCTGGGCATGAGCGTGGCCACCGTGTATGGCAATCTGTCGCCGGAAGTGCGGCGCGCCCAGGCAGCGCGCTTCCGCGATGGTTCGGCCGATATCGTGGTCGGCACCGATGCGATCGCGATGGGCCTGAATCTGCCGATCCAGCGTGTGGTGATGACGACCACGGTCAAGTTCAACGGCTACGACGAGGAAGAGATTTCCGCCGCGCTGGCCAAGCAGATTGCTGGCCGCGCGGGGCGCTACGGCATCCACGAGGAAGGCCATGTGGCGGGGTTTGACCATGAGTCGCATGAGGTGATGCGCGCGCTGCTGAAAGAGAAGCTGGCGCCGATTCCTTCCAGCGGCTTTTCGGTGGCGCCGACGCTGGAGCACCTGCACCGCATCTCCTCGGTCACGGGCGAGACCGCGCTGGCCAAGCTGCTGAAGCGCTTCGTCCACAATA
>DASWYX010000686.1:0-6483 GCA_036404755.1 Pseudoduganella sp. | reverse complement strand
CGCTTCGGCACGCCATGGAAGCTCATCAGCAACTTTTCCCCGCGCCCGTTGCTTTCCCAGTGAGCGAGTACTGACTTCCTGAGCGCATCGATATAGCCGTCGTGGTCGTGGTAGTTGCGCACGAAACGCAGTTCGGGCTGGTTTCGCACCTGCCTGTAGTGCTCGAACACGGCATCGTTGACGGAGGCCGTGGTCGTTCCCGAGTACTGCGGATAAGCGGGCAGGATGAGGATGCGCTCGTGGCCGTCGGCCTTAAGGCGGTCCAGCACTTCCGGAATGGACGGCGAACCGTAGCGCATGGCCATGGCCACGGTCAGCTCGCTATGCCCACGCTCGCCCAGCAGGCCGCGCAGCAGCATGGCCTGCGCCTGCGTATGGACTTTCAGCGGCGATCCCTCGCGCGACCAGATCGACGCATACTTCTGCGCCGACTGCTTGGAGCGGAACGGCAGGATGATCCCGTACAGGATCGGCGCCCACACCGCCTTCGGAATTTCGACGACGCGCGGGTCCGACAGGAATTCCTTCAGATAGCGCCGCACGGCGCCGCTGGTGGGCTCATCCGGCGTGCCCAGATTAACGAGCACGACAGCCGTGCGCCCCAGCGCACCGTGCCTGAACGGCGGTTCTTTAGCAAAAGGCATATTCTTCTTGGATCGCGAGTTTAGCCTGCCATTATACCGATGGGGCCGGGCCCGAATGGGGCATGACCCCGCGATCAGGAGGCAAGGAGTTCGCGGGCGTGCTTGCGCGTGGTAGCGGTGATCTCGAGGCCGCCGAGCATGCGGGCCACTTCTTCGATACGCGCCTTCTGGTCGAGCACCTCGATGCGGCTGGCGGTCTTGCCGTTGGCGGACGTGCCTTTCGCGACCTGGAAGTGCTGCCCGGCCTGGCTGGCGACTTGCGGCAGGTGGGTCACGCACAAGACCTGGCGCTCCTGGCCCAGGCGCTTCAGCAGGCGTCCGACCACTTCGGCGACGCCGCCGCCAATGCCGCTGTCGACTTCGTCGAAGATCAGCGTGGGCACGGTCGTGGCGTGGGAAGTGATGACGGAGATGGCCAGCGAGATGCGTGCCAGCTCGCCGCCGGAAGCCACCTTGGCCAGCGGACGGGGAGCGACGCCGGCATGGCCAGCCACCATGAATTCGATCTGTTCCAGTCCTTTGGCCCCGGGCTCGGCAGGGTTGAGGGCGACTTCGAAACGGCCGCCCGTCATGTTCAGGTCCTGCATCGCCTGCGTGACCGCGGCGCCCAGCGCCCTGGCAGCCGCGGCGCGCGTGGCGGACAGCGCCCGCGCCACCACCATGTATTCCGCCTTCAGCTTTTCCTCCTGCTTGCGCAAGCCTTCGATGTCGCTGGCATCGGCCAGTTGCGCCAGTTTTTCGGACAGCTTTGCGTGCTCCTCCGGCAGCTCATCGGCCGTGACGCGGAATTTGCGCGAAGCGGAATGCAGCGCTTCCATGCGCGCATCGACTTCGCGCAGGCGGTCCGGGTCCAGTTCGACCTTGTCCAGATATGTGTTCAGCGCATAGACCGATTCCTGCAGCTGGATGCGGGCCGACTCGAGCAGGTCCACGACGGGCTGCAGTTCGGCATCCACGCTCAGCAGCTTGCCCAGCTTCTGGTGCAGCGAGGAGAGCTGCGACAGCACCGGATGGTCATCCGATTCCGACAGCGCCGAAAGCGCTTCCTGCGCGCCCTCCAGCAAGCTCGCCGCGTGCGACAGGCGCGAATGTTCATGGCCGATCTCGGCCCACTCGCCCTTCTTGGGCGCCAGCTTGTCCAGCTCGGCGACCTGCCACTCCAGCCGCTCGCGCTCGAACTGCAGGTTGGCGGCATTGGTTTCGAACTCTTCCAATTGCTTCGACAGCGTACGCCAGGCCTTGTACGCCGCGCTCACATCGCGCACATTGGCGCCGCTCTGGTTGTCCAGCAGCTCGCGCTGGGCGTCGGTCTTCAGCAGCGACTGGTGTGCGTGCTGGCCATGGATATCGACCAGCAGATCGCCCAGCTCGCGCAATTGCGCGGCGGTGGCGGCGACACCATTGATGAAGGCCTTGGAGCGGCCGGCGTTGTCGATTACGCGGCGCAGCAGCGCTCCGCCCTCTTCCGCCGCGAACTCGTTCGCTTCCAGCCATTGCTGTGCCTGCTCGGTCACCGCGAAATCGGCGGTGATGTCGGCCTTGGCGGCGCCTTCGCGCACCACGCTGGCATCGCCGCGGCCGCCCAGCGCGAGCGTCAGCGCATCGATCAGGATGGATTTGCCGGCGCCGGTTTCGCCGGTGAAGACGGTAAAGCCTGAGGAAAATTCCAGTTCAATCGAATCGACAATTACGAAATCGCGGATGGACAGTGTTCGAAGCATCAGATTTTGCCGTCAGTTGAAGGGTATTCGTTCCAGTGCAGCTTTTCGCGCAGGGTGTTGTAGTAGCTCCAGCCATCCGGGTGCAGGAAGGTGATGGTGTGCGGCGACAGGCGGATGTGGATCTGGTCGCCATTCACGAGGCTGGCAAAGGTCTGCATGTCGAAGTTCACGGTGATGTCGCGCCCGCGCCCGATCTCAATCACAATCTCGCTGGAATCGGGCAGCACGATGGGGCGGTTGGACAGCGCATGCGGCGCGATCGGCACCATCGCAATGCCGCCCAGCGTAGGATGCAGCAGCGGCCCGCCGGCCGACAGCGCATAGGCGGTGGAGCCGGTCGGCGTGGCGACGATCAGGCCATCGGAACGTTGGTTGTACATGAAGTGGCCATCGACATTCACGGTCAGCTCGGCCATGCCGGCGCCTGCGCCGCGCGACACGACCACATCGTTGACGGCCATGCCGAAGTAAATCACTTTGCCGTCGCGCACCACGCGCCCTTCGAGCAGCGTGCGGCGCTCGGCCTTGTGGGTGCCGCTCAGGATATTGCCCAGCACGGGCAGCATGTCTTCCTGCGAGATATCGGTCATGAAGCCAAGACGGCCCTGGTTGATGCCGATCAGCGGCACGTCGTACGGGGCGAGCTGGCGCGCGATGCCGAGCATGGTGCCGTCGCCGCCCATCACCAGCACGGCGTCCGCCCGTTCGCCGATGCCCTGGGCGCTCATCGAGGGAATGTCCGTAAAGCCGAGGTGGGTTGCGGTATCCGTTTCAAGCACCACGCTGTAGCCGCCCTGCTTCAGGAAGTCGATCACCGTACGCACCGGCTCTTCGATGCCGGAGGTGTTCGGCCTCACGACGAGGGCGATCGTGTTGTACATGGCGTGCGTAGCGGGCATATCAATCTCGGTCAAAAAGGATCTGGCAACACGCAGCAGAGTAACCCATAATGCTTGCTCATGCCATGCATTGCATCGCTGGCCGGTACGCGAAGAATACTGTACATTTGCACAGTATACAATGGAGAAAACAAAATGGCAAAAGCACTGGGCGTAGGCGGCATCTTCTTCAAGTCCAAGGACCCGCATGCCCTGATGACCTGGTACCAGACGCACCTTGGCTTGCCGACCGACGCACCGGACCACGCGGCCTTCTTCCCCGCCATCATGCCGGCCGGCGGCTGCACCGTGTTCAGCCCGTTCAAGCAGACCACCGGCTACTTTGCGCCGTCGCGCCGCGAGTTCATGTTCAACCTGGTCGTCGACGACCTGGAGGGCGCGCTGAAGCAGGTGGCCGAGGGCGGGGCCACCATCGTCGGCGATATCCAGTCCTTCGATTACGGCCGCTTCGGCTGGTTCCTGGACCCGGACGGCAACAAGGTCGAGCTGTGGGAGCCAGCGGTGCCGCCCGCTTCCTGACGCGCGCGCCGCGGTGCCGGTCCGCGGACAACACGCCAACAATGCCAACCGGCAATCGGGCGACTGTGGCGCTTCTCCTTGGCTAACATCGATGGCGAAGGAGGATCTGACATGGAACCCAACAAGAAGGACCGCCTCATCAACACCACCGAGCCGGTCAACAAGGATGCCGGCAAGCGCCTGCCCCATGAGCGCGATGAATCGCCGGAGGGCGCGCGCCACCAGAAGCCGCGCAGCGTGATCCGCCAGGCGGCGGAAGACGTGGAAAGCGGCCTCGTCGATACGGACCGCCGCGCCACGCCAGGCCTGCAGAAAGCGCCTGAAGGCAACCGCGGCGAGGACACGCAGGCCAAGCCCCTGCCGGGCACCAAGCGCGACTGAGGGCAGCCATGCGTACTGCCTTCCTGGCTTTGTGCCTGCTGGCCGCCGGCGCCGGCGCGCAGCCGCAGTATCCCGTTGGGTACGGGCCCAATCCCGTCCTGCCGGAACCGAAGAAGCGGCTGATCCCTACCGTTAACGTCGCGCCCACCGCGCCCTTCCAGGGCGATGCCAGGCCAGTGCCGGCTTCGGGCTTCACGGTGAGCGCGTATGCGCGCGCGCTGGATCACCCGCGCTGGCTCTACGTGCTGCCGAACGGCGACGTGCTGGTGGCCGAGACCAATGCGCCGCCCAAGCCGGAGGATGCGAAAGGCATCAAGGGCGCCATCATGAAGCACGAGCAGAAAAAGGCCGGGGCAGTGACCCAGTCCGCCAACCGCATAACGCTGCTGCGCGATGTCGGTCCGGATGGCGTGGCGAAGACGCGCGAAGTGTTCCTGCAGGGCGTGAACTCGCCCTTCGGCATGGTGCTGGTCGATAAGGACTTTTATGTGGCCGCCTCCGATGCGCTGCTGCGCTTCCCCTACAAGGAAGGGCAGACTTCGATCACGGAACCAGGCACGAAAGTGATCGATCTGCCGGGCGGACCACTGAACCACCACTGGACCAAATCGCTTACCGCCAGTCCGGACGGGCGCTTCCTCTACGTGACCGTGGGTTCCAACAGCAACGTGGCCGAGAACGGCATCGAGAAGGAAGAAGGCCGTGCGGCCATCTGGGAAGTGGAGCGCGCCAGCGGCAAGTCGCGCCTGTTCGCAACGGGCTTGCGCAATGCGAACGGCATGGACTGGGAGCCAATGACGAAGACGCTGTGGACGGTGGTGAACGAGCGCGATGAACTGGGCACGGATCTCGTGCCGGACTACCTGACGTCGGTGAAGGATGGCGCTTTCTACGGCTGGCCCTACAGCTGGTTCGGCCAGCACGTCGACGACCGCGTGAAGCCGCAGCGGCCGGACCTGGTGTCCAAGGCCGTGATGCCGGACTATGCGATCGGTGCGCATACCGCCTCGCTCGGCCTGGCCTTCTACAACGCCAAACTGTTCCCGCAAAGCTACCAGGGCGGCGCCTTCATCGGCCAGCACGGCTCCTGGAACCGCAAGCCCTTCTCCGGCTACAAGGTGATCTACGTGCCTTTCGCCGACGGCAAGCCGTCCGGTCCGCCGATCGATTTCCTGGCCGGCTTCCTGACGCGCGACGGCAAGGCGCAGGGACGCCCGGTGGGCGTGGCGGTGGACAAGCAGGGTGCGCTGCTGGTGGCCGATGATGTGGGTAATACCGTGTGGCGAGTGACGCCTGTGCAGCGCTGAGAAAGCGCATACAATGCGATTTTGCCACTAGCGAAAGTCTTCACCATGCGCATTCTTCACACGATGCTGCGGGTCGGTAACCTGCAGCGCTCGATCGACTTTTATACGAAGGTACTCGGCATGAAATTGCTGCGCACCAGCGACAATCCGGAGTACAAGTATTCGCTGGCCTTCCTCGGCTATGGCAGCAATCCGGAACATGCGGAGCTGGAGCTGACCTATAACTACGGCGTGGAAAGCTATGACCTCGGCAACGCTTACGGCCATATCGCCATCTCGGCCGAGAATATCGTTGCCGCCTGCGAGGCCGTCAAAGCCAACGGCGGCAATGTGACGCGCGAACCGGGCCCGGTCAAAGGCGGCACCACCGTGATCGCCTTCGTCACGGACCCGGACGGGTATAAGATTGAATTGATCGAGCGGTCGTTCGAGGGCGGCGGCGCCGGCTTGCGCTAACAATGCGGCGGATCGACATCCACCGCACGCACACCGGCGTTTCCACGGTCAAGGCCTCGAAGGGGCTGTAGGGCGGATCATTGATCCGCCGTGCATGCTCAGTTAACGAGCAGCGCGTTAACCGGCACCAGATCCTCTTCCTTGAGCGAGCCCGCCGCCGACTTCAGGCGCAGGCCGTTCATGATGGTGTCGTAGCGCGCCTTGGACAGGTCCTTCTGGGTGTTATACAGCTGGCGTTGCGCGTTCAGCACGTCGATATTGATACGCACGCCCACCTGGTAGCCCAGCTTGTTCGATTCCAGCGCCGACTTGCTCGACACTTCCGCCGCTTCGAGCGCCTTCACCTGGGCCAGGCCGCTGTTCACGCTCAGGAAAGCCTGGCGTGCATTCTGCGACGCGGCGCGCTTGGACGCTTCCAGGTCGTTGCGGGCCTTGTCTTCCAGCGAGATCGCTTCGCGCACCTTGCTGGTCACTGCGAAGCCGTTGAAGATCGGCACCGACCAGGTCACGCCGATGGCATTGTTCTTCTGCGTACCGTTGGAGGTAACGCGGTTAT
>DASWYX010000685.1:0-3782 GCA_036404755.1 Pseudoduganella sp. | reverse complement strand
CGTTCACATCAGGGAGGCCCTGGCTTGCCTTCTTGAGCCAGCTTATCCAGTTGGGCATGGTATGCCTTCACGAACGCTCGGCTGAACGTGTTGTGGAATTCGTCCTCGGCTTCCTTGAGGAGCGCGGCCTGCATCTCCGTGTATAGCCCCCAAAGCCTGGCCTTGCGGTTCAAGGGCAATACGGAATCGAGGATACTCTTTTCGCTGAGGCGCTTTTCAAGGGATCCTGGATCAAATCGCTTGAGTACCGGCGGCAGCGCAGCGCGCATGCCAGCCATGAAAGCAAACTGATGAGCACGGAGATCGTCGAAGGCATCCCGCATGGCGGCCAATGGGGGCATGAAGCCGGTCCCGCGCGGAGCAAGCAAATGCGCAAGCGCCGCCTCCACATTGGGCGAAAACTTGAGCGGGTTGTTGTTATCGCGCGGCTCCATCGTGGTTACCTCAGCGCGCATTTCGCGCTTGATCAGCGTACGCGCCAGCAGAAGGTCCAGTGTCCCCTGCGTCGACGCGCGCAGGATCTGGCCAAGCATATGCATGAACTCAGGCGTGAGCGGGCCTTTCACGTCCAGATCAGGAACCCCTGCGCCGGCAAGAAATGCATGCAACAAGGCTTGTTCCGCCGTCATCGCAGCCGCGGTGGCAGGCGTCTTGGTCGCCGCCTCCGCAGGCCTGGCGGCAGTCTTGTGGGGCGACTGCACGATCATCGTCCTGATGCCGTCGCCGCCCTTCGTTTCATCTGCTTCCTGCCAGGAGACGACCATATTCTTTGGCGCAGTCACATCGCGCCTCGCGCCAACTGTCACCAGTGGATCAGACCTGCGCCGGCCCGAACCCTGGGGCGCTGGCTTCTCCTCGGCCACTTTCAACGTGTAGGCGCCGATGCATAGATCATCCCCATCGGACAGGTCGGCCTCGTTGCCGCGCCCGAGAGGTCTGCCATTCACATAAACAGGGGATGCGCTGCTGATATCGCGGATTACATAGCTTCCGTTCTGGAAAACAATCATCGCGTGCATGCGCGACACGTGGCGATGCGGATCAGGCAGGACCAGCGCATTGCCATCGGCACGCCCGATCACGCCGCCCGCTTCGCCGAACTCGCCATTGATGGGAGTACTTGTGGGCTGGCCATTATAGGAAACAGCTCTGATCGTAATCATCAGCGGCCACACCATCTCTCTGCATGGCGCCCAGCCCAACCATGCGAAAAACACCAGGAAGTCCCAATTACATGACTTACCGCAACGCCCTACGATAAAGAAAATGATCAGCAGAATTTATTCTAGCAGCAGTCGTGGCAATAACCACGGTGGCTCCGAAAAAGACACTCTATGCTGCTGTGCTTACCGCGTCAGCAAATGCGGGCCCACCTCGCTGAGCGACTTCACGCCGGTCAGGACCATGTTGGTGCGGATGTCCTTCTCCATGATGGCGAGCAGTTTCTCGACCCCGGCCTGGCCCTGCACGGCGAGCGCGTAGACGAAGGCGCGGCCGAGGAGGACGCCGTCGGCGCCGAGGGCGAGCAGGCGGAAGACGTCGGTGCCGGTGCGGGCGCCGCCGTCGGCGAAGATGGTCATCTTGCCTTTGACCGCGTCGGCGATTGCGGGCAAGGCGCGGGCGGTCGATAAGGCGCCATCGAGCTGGCGGCCGCCGTGGTTGGAAACGACGATACCGTCGGCGCCGAAGGACAGTGCATCGCGCGCATCATCCGGTTCCAGGATGCCCTTGATGACCATCGGGCCGTCCCACTCGTCGCGAATCCACTGCAGGTCATGCCAGGCGATGGACGGGTCGAAGTTGTCGCCGAGCCAGCCGATGTAATCCGCCAGCCCGGTCGCATGGCCGCGATAAGCGGAGATATTGCCCAGGTCGTGCGGACGGCCAAACAAGCCCACGTCCCACGCCCATTGCGGGTGCCGCATCGCCTGCCACACGCGGCGCATCGGACCATTGGGGCCGCTCATGCCGCTGTGCGCGTCGCGGTAGCGGGCGCCCGGGACCGGCATGTCCACTGTGAATACCAGAGTCGTCGCACCCAGCGCCTTCGCGCGCTGCAGCACGTCGCGCATGAAACTGCGGTCCTTCAGCACATACAGCTGGAACCAGATCGGCTTGTCGACCGCGGCGGCCACCTCGGCCAGCGGACACACCGACACGGTGGACTGGATGAATGGAATATCCCGCGCACAGGCGGCGCGCGCCGCCTGCACCTCGCCCCGCCGCGCATACATGCCCGTCAGGCCGACCGGCGCCAGTGCAATTGGTAAGCCGTAACGCTTCCCGAACCACTGCGCCGACAAATCCAGCTGCTCCGAACCGCGCAACACGCGCTGACGCAATTTGACCTGCTGCAGGTCGCTCACATTGGCTTCGAGCGTCTGTTCGGCGCCCGCGCCCCCGTCCAGGTAGTGGAACAGGAACGGCGGCAGTTTGCGGCGTGCGGCTTCACGGAAATCGGTAGCGGACGAAATGATCATGTCGGAATTAATTGTTGAGCATCCGCTCAATTTTACGTGATTGGCAAGCACAAGAGATCATACAACTATTATTTCTCAAAAGATTGCTTCGAACGGGCCATGTGCCCGCCACTACGGGCGAAACGGAAAGAAAACGGAAAAATGTGCGGACGCAGCAAATTCTTCTTGCTAAGCTCCGAGGCTAGTTGTACGATGACTTTACTGAATGTTATGCAGCCCGCGAGTGCCCCGGCCGCAAGCTTCACTACCCGGCACTCCCGCCGCCGCGCGCGGCCCGAATTGAATTCCTGAAGTTCAACCTAGCCTTGGAGTCCGTAACATGAATTTGCCGATCAACACGTTCAAGCACGCCATCCTGTCGGGGAAAAAGCAACTGGGCTTCTGGTCCGGCCTGTCCAGCCACATCACGGTCGAAGTGCTGGCCAATGCAGGCTTCGACTGGCTGCTGCTGGACACCGAGCACTCGCCGAACGAGCTGCCGATGGTGCACTCGCAGCTGCAGGCCATCTCGCAGGGCAGCGCCCACCCTATCGTCCGCCCGGCGTGGAACGACACGGTGATCATCAAGCGCCTGCTGGATATCGGCGCCCAAACGCTGTTGATCCCCTTCGTGCAGGATGCCGAGGAAGCGCGCCGCGCCGTCGCCGCAACGCGCTACCCGCCGCTGGGCGTGCGCGGTTATTCGGCCGCGGCCCGTGCCTCGGACTATGGCCGCGTGAAGGATTACGCCAAGCGCTGCGAGGAAGAAATCTGCGTGCTGGTGCAGGTGGAAACGCCGCACGCCATCGCCAATATCGAAGAAATCGCCGCCGTTGAAGGCGTGGACGGCATCTTCATCGGCCCGGGCGACCTGGCCGCGTCGATGGGCCATATCGGCGATCCCAAGCATCCGGAAGTCGTCGCCGCCATCGAACAGGCGATTCGCCGCATCCGCGCCTGCGGCAAGGCGGCCGGCATTCTCTCGCCCGACGAAACCATGGCCCATCGCTACATCGAAGCCGGTTCCACGTTCACGGCGGTCGGCAGCGATATCGGCATCCTGGCGCGCAACGCCGAAGCCCTGGCGGGCCGTTTCAAGCAGGCGCAATAAGGCATCCACAACACACAACGAAGGAGCAAGCACCAATGAGCAAAGTCGGTTTTATCGGTCTCGGCATCATGGGCGGCCCCATGGCCACCAAGCTGCAGGAAGGCGGCTGCAAGCTGTACCTGCACGACCTGAAAAATCCGCCGCTGGCGCTCATCGAGGGCGGCGCCACCGTCTGTACCAACGCCACCGAGGTGGCCAAGCGCGCCGACATC
>DASWYX010000684.1:0-6872 GCA_036404755.1 Pseudoduganella sp. | reverse complement strand
GCGCGCTGATGTGCCATCCGCACTTGCTGCTGCTGGATGAGCCTTCGATGGGCCTGTCGCCGATCATGGTGGACAAGATCTTTGAGGTGATCCGCGACGTGCACAAGCAGGGGATTACCGTGCTGCTCGTCGAGCAGAACGCGAAGCTGGCTCTTGAAGCGGCGGACCGGGGGTATGTGATGGATTCCGGCGCCATTACCATGACGGGGAATGTGGACGATATGCTGCATGACCCGCGGGTGAAGGCCGCCTACCTCGGTGAGTGACGCAACGGCGGATCAATGATCCGCCCTACGAGTCCCGGGCCGGAATATAGCGTTGTGTTGCAGCGTAGGGCGGATCATTGATCCGCCGTGACCGACACGGGTCGCTGGTTTACGCCACGAGCGCGGCGAAGCGTTCGATGTCCACATTCCCCCCGCTGATCAACACCCCCACGCGCTTGCCGCGCAGCTGCTCCTTCATGGCGCGTGCCGCGGCGAAGCCGAGGCAACCCGTCGGCTCCACCATGATCTTCATGCGCGAAGCGAAGAAGCGCATCGCCTCCACCAGCTGCGCGTCGGACGCAGTCAGGATATCGTCCGCGTCCCGCCTGATGATGGGGAAGGTGATGTTCCCCAGGTGCTGGGTCTGTGCGCCGTCGGCGATAGTCTTCGGCGTATCGATGTGCACAATCGAACCGCTGCGGAAGGATTGCTGGCCGTCGTTGCCCGCTTCCGGCTCCACGCCGTACAACTTGCACTTCGGCGACAGCGCGCGCGTGGCGAGCGCACTGCCGGACAGCAGACCGCCGCCGCCCAGCGGCACGAAGAAATAATCCAGCTCGCCCACTTCCTCGAACAACTCCTTGGCCGCCGTGCCCTGGCCGGCCAGCACGTCCGCGTGATCGTAAGGCGGAATCAGCGTGAGGCCGTGCTTCTGCGCCAGCTCGCGGCCGATCTGTTCGCGGTCTTCCTTGTAGCGGTCATAGATCACAACATTGCCGCCATAGCCCTTGGTGGCTGCCACTTTCGCGGCGGGCGCATCTTGCGGCATGATGATCGTCGCCGGAATGCCCATCAGCCTGGCCGACAGCGCAATCGCCTGCGCGTGATTGCCCGACGAGAAAGCCACCACGCCCGCCTTCTTCTGCTCCGGCGTGAACTTCGACAGCGCATTGAAGGCGCCGCGGAACTTGAAGGCGCCCATGCGCTGCAGGTTCTCGGCCTTGAAGAAGATTTCCGCGCCCAGTTCCTCGTTGGCGGTACGCGAAGTCAGCACCGGCGTGCGGTGGGCATGTCCTTCGATGCGGCCTGCCGCGGCCACCACGTCTGCATAAGTCGGTTCGGTCATTTGCTCTTCCTTTGTTACCACGGCCAGCCGATGCTGGTGCCCGTGCCATTTTCCAAGGCGCGCCGCATCAGCATGCGCGCCACCGTGAGGTCTTGCAGGGCAAGCCCCGTCATATCAAAAATCGTGATGTCCGACGCGGGCGCGCCGCTGCGCGCGTGCGTATCGTTCGCCAGCAGCGGACCCAGTTCGGCGGCCTGCGTGCCGGGCGCCCATTGCAGTTCGCCGATGGTGCGCGATTGCGTGAGATCGTCCGCCCAGATGCGGGCCAGCGGCAGCAGGCCTTCGGGCGGCTCGCGCTTGCCTTGCGTGTCTCCGCCGACCGCATTGATGTGCGTGCCGGGCTGGATGTCGCGCGCTTCGAACAGCGGGCTGCGGGCGGGCGTAGCGGTGATGACGATGTCCGCTTGCGCGATGGCGCCCGGCGCAGCAGGTGCGATATCGCAGCGGCCGGCGAATTGCGTTTCGAGTTCGGCCACGCGGCGGCCATCGGAGGCTGTGTAGCGGACGGACTTCAGCGAGGGCAGGGCGCGCAAGGCATAGTCGATGTGGGCGGCGGCTTGCACGCCGGTGCCGAACACGTGCAGCCGGCGCGAATCGGGCCGCGCCAGTGCCAGCAGGCCGAGCGCACCAGCGGCGGCAGTGCGCGCCGTGGTGATGGCGTTGCCGTCGATGAGGCATTGCGGCCGACCGGTGGCCTGGTCGAACAGCATGATGGTGGCCTGGTGCGCGTCCGCGCCGCGCTTGCGGTTGGCTGGCCAGAAGCCGGCGGCCTTGAATCCGAGCAGGGCATCGCTGGCGGCGCCGCCGGATTTGATGCCGAAGACTGCGCCGTCGGGCAAGGGTTCGCGCACGACCGGGAAGACGTGCCCCTCGCGCGATGCGTGCAGCAGGAAGGAGTCGCGCACGGCGGCCATCACCGCGTCCGGCGTGAGCAGGGCGGCGGCCTGGTCGCGGTCGATCAGCAGGAGGCTGGCGTCATTTGGCATAGTTGTAGACCGTGGCGCGCGATACGCCGAGATGGGACGCGATGGTTTCCATGGAGCGGCGCATGTCGAGCAGGCCCGCGTCCTGCAGCTCGCGCATCAGCTGGCGGCGTTCGTCGGCCTTCAGCGCGCGTGGCGTGGTCGCGTGGCGCGCGGCGAAACGTTCGATGTGGTCGCGGATGGCGTCGGCGCCGGCCGGCGGCGCCAGCGATTCATGCAGCACGGCGGCGGGATCAACGTTGCTGAACTGGCCGAGCATGGCGTGCAGGCTGCGGAACAGGGTGAGGTCTACGTTCAGGCACAGGGCCGCAATGTATTCCTGGTTGGCGTCCTTGATGCCGATGGACGTGCTCTTGGCCGGGCGCCCGTCCGGGAACTGGTTCGGGTAATTGGCCAGCACCTGGGTGAATTCCGGGTCGGCGATGCGCGCCAGGCCAAGTTCCGTGGCCGGATCGCCGACGGAGCGGCCGGACAGGTTGTTATGGATGGCCAGGATCGCATGCTCGGGATCGAGCAGGTCGTGCAGCACCACTTCGCAGAATGGCGCCAGGGTCTGGCCCAGCCCTTCGGCAACGTGGCGCATCTGTTGCAGCAGGTGCTGTTGGTCAGGAGTGCGCATTTATACAGATTATCTTGTTTTAGATTATCTGTAAATGACTGAGGGGGAAGGGGCAGGGCAGAAAAAGCAGCCCCGGTCGAAACCGGGGCTGGGGAAGGACATCCGCTGGAGAGGAAACCACGGATGCCGAGGAGACCTGATACAGCGATGCTTCATTCAGCCGGCCCGTGCGGACCGGCAGAGGTGTCAATTACTTCTTTGCAGTTGCAGCAGTAGCGAACTGATTCACTGCGGCGTTCACGTTGGCTTCCAGGGTTTCAGCAGCAGCCTTGGCGCTCTTGGTGAACTGCTCGTAGCCGGCGTTGGCGTTGTTCAGGGCGGACTTGAACAGGGCCACGGCGTTTTCGGTGCCGGCAGGGGCATTCTTGCTCACTTCGTCAACCAGTGAGATCACTTTGCGGTTGGTTTCGGCGATTTGCACTTCAGCGGCCTTGCTGAACTCAGCGGTGGTGCCGGAAGCGATCGATGCCAGGTGACGGCCGTAAGCGATGGCTTTTTCGGCGGTCGGTTGAGCCTGGGCAGCGGTCAGGGTGAAGAATTCTTGAGGATCCTTGGCGGCCAGCAGTTGCTTGGCGGCCGCGGAGGACTCTTCCAGCGATGCTTTAGCGGCGGTCAGGTTCAGGTCGACAACCTTCTCTACGCCTTCGAAAGCTTTGTTGGTCAGCGAGGAAAACAGAGCGAACTGGCTTTCCAGGTTGGCTTTGGTCGCATTGGAAAATTGCTCAGGAATCGAAAACATTGGACTCTCCAGTTTAGAAATAGTCGTTGAAAGATGCTGCTGGGGGTACTTCACAACATATTGTGCAACGCAACAAAGCCAATTATCCGGGTTAAAAAAACAAAGTCAAGCATTTTTTGTGCGTTGCACAAAGGTATCAACTCCTTGTATATAAAGGATTTCTGAGCGGAAATGGATGTTTAAGTGTTGCTGGCGCGCTGACTGCAGGATGAGCAGCAAGATGATAGACTGTTTCACCTATGTAATTAATTTCCGGTCATCATGTCCCGTCCTGCTACCTTGCTGTCGCCCGTGCCGCTGTTTTTCGTGTTCTTGTGGAGCACGGGCTTCATCGTGGCCAAGTTCGGACTGCCCTATGCGCCGCCGCTGACCTTCCTGCTGCTGCGTTTTGCCGGGGTGCTGGCGCTGCTGGTCCCGGCCGTGGTGCTGCTGCGCGCACCGTGGCCGGACAAGCCGCTGCATGTGGCCGTCGCCGGCATTCTGCTGCAGGCCGGTTACCTGAGCGGCGTCTGGTGCGCGATCAAGGCCGGCATGCCGGCCGGCTTATCGGCCCTGATCGTGGGCATGCAGCCGATCCTGACGGCATTCGCGGCGCCGCTGATCGGCGAGCGCGTGCGACCGCGCCAATGGCTGGGCCTGGCTTTCGGCCTGGCCGGGGTGACGCTGGTGGTTTATGCGAAGATCACGCTGGTTGGCCTCAGTTGGCAGGCGATCGCGCTCTGCGTATTTGCACTGCTGACGATTACCGTCGGCACCTTGTATCAGAAGCACCACTGCCCAAGTTTCGACCTGCGCACCGGAACGGTGATCCAGTTTGGTGCATCGATGCTGGTGGTGCTGCCCTTCGCCTTCCTGCTGGAAGATGTGCACTCGGTACAGTGGACGGCGAACTTTGTCGGCGCCCTGGCCTGGTCTGTGCTTGCGTTATCGATCGGCGCGATCTTCCTGCTGTTCACCCTGATCCGCCGCGGCAACGCGACCCAGGTCACCAGCCTGCTGTACCTGACGCCGCCCACCACGGCGATCATGGCCTGGCTGGCGTTCGGTGAAGCGCTGAACTGGATGGGCGTGGCCGGTATGTTGCTGGCTGTGGTTGGGGTAGTATTTGTTGTCAAGAACCCAAAGTGAGCAAACCAATGATTTCGACCCCAGACCAGCAAGCCGTCGACACCGCCATCACCTCGCGCCGTTCGATCCGCGCTTTCCTGCCGAAGGCCGTGGCGCGCGAGGACATCGAAGCCATCCTGCAGGTGGCGGCGCGCGCGCCATCGGGCACCAATACGCAACCCTGGAAAGTCTATGTTCTGACCGGCGAGCGGCGCGAACGCTTGTCTTCGCGCATCCTGGCCGCATATGCCGATCCGGAACAGAGCAAGCAGCACACCGAGGAATACGCCTACTACCCGCGCGAGTGGAAGTCGCCCTATATCGACCGGCGCCGCAAGGTGGGCTGGGACCTGTATTCGCTGCTTGGCCTGACGCGCGAGAACAAGACGGGCATGGCGGCGCAGCACGCCCGCAACTACACGTTTTTCGGCGCTCCAGTGGGCCTCATTTTTACGATTGACCGTATCATGGAACAGGGCTCCTGGCTCGATTACGGCATGTTCCTCCAGAACATCATGGTGGCGGCTCGGGGCCGTGGCCTGGACACCTGTCCGCAGGCCGCGTTCACGCAGTTTCACCGCATCATTGCGGACGAGCTGGGACTGCCTGAAAGCGAGACTGTGGTATGCGGTATGTCGCTCGGGTACGCGGACCATGAAAAGGTGGAAAATAGTCTCGTAACTGAGCGCGAGCCAGTCGCGAATTTTGTTAAATTTATGGAGTGAACAATCTTCCGTTGCATGACTGCGTCAGAGTGTGAATTGTGTACTATCACTATCTGAAACATAGGGCTGAATTTGCTTGCACAAGCACGAGGTTTTGCTACACTGCAACAGTAATGGTTCAGATTCGTTTCCGGGGAAATCGCTATGAAGAAACTTGCTGTCAGCGCACTAATGACCGTACTCTGCGCCACAGTGCTGGCTGATACGGCAAGTGCAGCGGTGAAGAAGGCCGGCGTACGCCGGCCAGCTGCCGAAGCGGCGCAGCCTCGGGAGCGCATGGTCAAGCGCGTCATCAACGTCAACGGCCGGCGCAAGGTCGTGTATCAGAAGGTCACCAATGTCGGCGATACCGCGGGCCGTCCCACCATGGGCGACCTGGCGGGCCTGAACCTGGTGCGCGATCCGCTCGACCTGAAATCGAATGTCGCCCTGGTGCTGGACCAGGCCAATTCCGAAGTGTTGTTCGAGAAGAATGCCGGTGTAGCGCTACCTATCGCATCCATTACCAAGATGATGACGGGCCTCGTGGTCGTTGAAGCGAACCAGGACATGGATGAAGTCCTGACCGTGACCGACGATGACGTGGACCGCGAAAAATTCAGCAGCTCGCGCCTGAAAGTGGGCGACCGGCTGACCCGCCGCAATATGCTGCACATCGCGTTGATGAGCTCGGAAAACCGCGCCGCGTCGGCACTGGGTCGCAACTATCCGGGCGGCTTGCCTGCCTTCGTGCAGGCGATGAACGCCAAGGCGCAGGAACTGGGCATGAACGACACCCACTACGTCGATTCCAGCGGCCTGTCCAAGCTGAATGTGGCGAGCGCGCGCGACCTGGCCAAACTGGTGCAGGCGGCCTACGAGCATCCCATGCTGCGGGAGTTTTCGACCGACCCGAAGGCGATGGTGGAGAAGAATGGACGCCTGGCCCTGTTCGGTACGACCAACCGCCTGCTGGCGCCCAATTCGGGCTGGGAAATTGGCTTGCAGAAGACCGGTTTCATCAATGAAGCCGGGCGCTGCATGATCATGCAGGCGGTGGTGGAAGGCCGCGCGGTGATCATGGTGCTGCTGGACGCCAAGGGTTCGGCCGCGCGTGCGGCAGATGCGATCCGCATGAAGAAATGGCTGACGGCGCTGAAGCCCGATTTCCCGGGCACCATTAGCGGCGCCAGCACCGCCGCGCCGTATTCCGCGGCCGGAATGTAAGCCACCAGCGGCGTACGCGCGCGCCGCCAACACAGCGTAGGGCGGATCATTGATCCGCCGTGCCTGATTACTCCGCGGCCGTCGCCGTGTACCCCAAGGTCGCCGAAATCTGGTTCGCGGTATTAACCAGATCCTCCAGCCACTCCTCTTGCAGCCGGTCC
>DASWYX010000683.1:0-9483 GCA_036404755.1 Pseudoduganella sp. | reverse complement strand
GGCCGGGACCTGCATGGGCCTGTGGGGCGGATCATCGATCCGTCGTGCGCGCGCCGTCGGGGCCAAAATGCAGGCCGGGGCCCGCAGGGGCCTGTAGGGCGGATCATTGATCCGCCGTGCGTGCGCCGTCCGGGGCGCGGGAAAACAACCATCGATATGGGCCAACGACTATGATGCTCCACATCCCCAACATCCTCACGCGCGAACAGGTCAAACAATTCCGCGAGCGTCTTGCGGCGGCGGAATGGATCGACGGCCGCCAGAGCGTCGGCAGCCAGGGCGCGCAGGTCAAGCGCAATCGCCAGCTGCCGGAGGCCAGCCCGCTGGCGCTGGAACTGGGCGACATCATCACCAAGGCCCTGGTCAACAACCCCTTGTTCTATTCAGCCGTGCTGCCCTTGCGCGTGCTGCCTCCGTACTTCAACAGCTATGCCGGCGGCGAAACCTACGGCCTGCATATCGACGGCTCGATCCGCGTGAATCCGGTCACGAAGCAGACCTTGCGCGCGGATGTCTCGACTACTGTCTTTCTCAGCGATCCTGAAGAATATGAGGGCGGTGAGCTGACCGTGATGGATGCCTATGGGGCACATGAGGTCAAACTGCCCGCGGGCGATGCGATCATCTACCCTTCCAGCAGCGTGCACCACGTGAATCCGGTCACCGCCGGCGAGCGCGTGGCGTCCTTCCTTTGGACGCAAAGCATGGTCCGCGATGACTGGCAGCGGACCATGCTGTTTGATCTCGATCAGAATATCCAGAAGCTGCGCGCACAGCATGGCGACAGCGAAGCCACCGTTGGCCTTGCGGGGCACTATCACAATTTGCTGCGGCTTTGGGCTGAAACCTAACTTCGGGTCAGACCCGGTTTTCAGGTTTCAGGACATCCGGAAATTGATAGGCACGATCACGTAGACCGGGATCGCCTTGCCGTCTTCGAGGTAGGGCCTGAAGAGTGCGCGCATGGCGGCCTGTCGGCCCGCTTCGTCCAGGCCCGTGAAGCCTGAAGATTGCTGCACGCTGGCCTGTTCGGCGCGGCCCTGTTCATTGACCAGCACGCGCAGCGTGACCACGCCCTGTTCGCCCATGCGGCGCGACATCGAAGGATAGACGGGCTGCGGTGCGCGGATATATTCAACGCCGGAGACCACGCGCGGACCGGCAGGCGCCGGCGCAGCCGGTGCCGAAGGTGCACTGACCGGCGCGGCAGCCGCAGGCGCCGGAGAAAGCTCGGCGGCACGCGGCGCAGGCGGCGGCGTAGTGATGGTGTTTTCGATCACGACCGGCAGCATGGGCAGCGGCGGCGTGACGATATTGGGAACCTTGTGCGCCACTTCCACCGTTTTCGGCGGAGCCGGCGGGGCCGGTGGCGCGGGAGGGGCAACGAAGGTGATGTTGACGACTTCCGGCAACGTCTGCACGGCACGGTGCAGCATGCCGTTCTTGATCAGGAAAAACAGGCCGGCATGAAGCGCCAGGATGACCGCCACTTTGCCCAGCCGGTTGCCGGGCGCACCGCCGTAAGAGTAGGCGGGGAAAGTCATCGTGGTCATAGCGCTCCTTATTCGATCATCGAATGGCGCTTGAGCACGGTCTCCTGCATGGTGGTCGTGGCGCCGATGTGTGCATCCAGCACTTCCATGGCGTAGCTGAGGCATTCGCCGCAGTTGGTCGCCACGCCCAGCGCAGCGCGCAGGTCGTCGATGGAAGTGATACCCAGATCTACGGCTTGACGGATTTCACGATCAGAGATGTTGTTGCAGACACAAACGATCATTGTTACTACCCTCTGGCTAATAGATATTACCTATGGCTGAACTGCCAAGATTAATGTTCTCTTAATGAGAATCATTATCATTTCGGTTTCAATTCTACAGGAATCGGCTTACAATGCAAGCGTAAATACAAACGATTCGCATTTGCCCGTATAATCGCCTTTCCAACCAGACATACCGGAACGCCGCCATGACTCTAGTCCCAACCCTCATCAACCTCGACACGTTGGCGGTCGGGAAAAGCGGCACGGTTGTCAATATCGCTCCGGCGAACGTCCACGACACCGAAGACGGCGCCGACCTGGCGCGCCGCCTGATGGAGCTGGGCTTCGTGCCGGGCGAGCGCATTCGCATGCTGAAGCGCGGCCTGCCGGGCGGCGAACCGCTGGCCATCAAGGTCGGCAATGCGACCTTCGCGCTGCGCCGCTTCGAAGCGGCGCTGATCGCGGTTCAACCGGAATAAACATGGGTGCAGCAGAAACCTCCGCGCAACGCGTTGCGCAGCAGCCCGTCATTGCCCTGCTGGGCAATCCCAACTGCGGCAAGACCGCGCTGTTCAACCGCCTGACCGGCGCGCGCCAGAAAGTGGCGAATTACGCCGGCGTGACCATCGAACGCAAGGAAGGCCAGTTCACCACGCCCGAAGGCCGCGCCTTCCGCGTGCTGGACCTGCCGGGCGCCTACAGCCTGTCCGCGCATACCCCCGACGAAGCCATCACGCGTGACGTGGTCGCGGGCCTGCGCGAAGGCGAGCGCTCGCCGGACGTGGTGGTCTGCGTGGTGGACGCCACCAACCTGCGCCTGAACCTGCGCCTGGTGCTGGAGATCCAGCGCCTCGGCCTGCCGATGCTGCTGTGCCTGAACATGATGGACGTGGCGAAGAAGCGCGGCATCATTGTCGATGTGGCCAAGTTGTCCCAGGAACTGGGCATGCCGGTGCTGGAAACCGTAGCCGTACAAAGCGGCGGCGAAAAGAACCTGCTGCGCGCGCTGGACGCGCTGTGGCCCGTCTACGAAACGAAGCCGAACGCTCTGCACGCGATCGACGCCGTGCCGGTGGAAGAGACGCAGCGCGAAGTGCGCCGCATCCTGTCCGTGGCGGTGCAGGATGAGGGCGACCGCGGCAACCTGAGCGAGAAGATCGACCAGGTGGTGCTGCACCCCTTCGCTGGTCCGGTGATCCTGGCCGTGCTGATGTTCCTGGTGTTCCAGGCTGTGTTCAGCTGGGCCGAAGTGCCGATGGATATGATTTCCGGCGGCGTGGAAGCGTTCGGCGCGCTGGTGAAGGAGCATATGGCCGAGGGCGTGCTGCGCAGCCTGCTGGTGGACGGCATCATTGCCGGCGTCGGCGGCGTGCTGGTGTTCCTGCCGCAAATTTTGATCCTGTTCTTCTTCATCCTGGCGCTGGAGGATTGCGGCTACCTGCCGCGCGCCGCCTTCCTGCTGGACCGCCTGATGGGCGGCGTGGGTTTGTCCGGCCGCGCCTTCATCCCCCTGCTGTCGTCCTTTGCTTGCGCCATTCCCGGCATCATGGCCGCGCGCACCATCCAGAATCCGCGCGACCGCCTGGTGACCATCATGATCGCGCCGCTGATGACCTGCTCGGCGCGCCTGCCCGTGTATGCGCTGATCATTGCCGCCTTCATTCCGGACCGCCAGGTATGGGGCGCCATCAACCTGCAAGGGCTGGTGCTGTTCTGCCTTTACTTTGCCGGCATCATTTCCGCGATGGGCGTGGCCTGGTTCATGAAACGCTCGATGGGCGCCAAGCGCAACCAGCCGCTGATGCTGGAACTGCCGGCCTACCACTGGCCGCACGCGCGCAACCTCGCCATCGGCCTGTGGGAGCGCGCCAAGATCTTCCTGACCCGCGTCGGCGGCATCATCCTCACGCTGATGGTCCTGCTGTGGGCCCTGAGCAGCTTCCCGGGCGCACCGGAAGGCGCCACCCATCCGCCGATCTGGTATAGCCTGGCGGGCATCCTGGGCCGCGGCCTGGAAGTGATCTTCGCCCCGATCGGCTTCACCTGGCAGATCTGCATTGCCCTGGTGCCGGGCCTGGCCGCGCGTGAAGTCGCGGTGGGCGCGCTGGGCACCGTGTATGCGATGTCCCAGAAAGGCGATGAGCTGGCCAATTCGCTGGCGCCGGTGATCCAGCAGAGCTGGGGCATGGCGACGGCGCTGTCGCTGATGGCCTGGTATGTGTTTGCGCCGCAGTGCATTTCCACGCTGTCCGTGGTGCGCCGCGAGACCGGCAGCATCCGTTATTCGCTGATGATGGCCGGCTATATGTTCGCCCTGGCCTACACGGCTTCCTTCATTACTTACCGCGTCGCGCTGGCGCTGGCAGGAGCCTGATCATGTGGCAGGAAGTGATTGTCGGTGTAATTGTGGTGGCGGCCCTGCTGCACGTCAGCGGCAAGTACCTCCCTGTGCCGTGGCGCCGCAAGAAGAAGGGTGGTTCCGGCTGCGGCGACGGTTGCGATACCTGCGGCAGCTGCGATAGCGGCCCGGTATCGTCCGCACCTAAAGCGCCGGACGTCCCGTCCGTGGGCGACGCGCCGAAGCACCGCGTCATCAAGCTGCACGTGCAGCATTAAGGCACGAGCACTTTTCCGAAGAAGCCGTATTGCAGGCTGTGCGCAATGCGGCGCGCGACGACCTTGAACTCCTCGGCCACCTCGCCTTCGAACAGACGGTCCACGGTGGCTGCAAACAGCGCGAGCCAGCGCTCGAAATGGCGCGCTTCCACGCCCTGCAGGGCCATGTGCTTGCCGAAGACATTGCCCTGGAAGCCCTTCACTCCCAGCATCACATTGCTCCAGAAATCCACCATGCGCGCCAGGTGGATGTCCCAGTGCTCGCCGATGGCCTTGTCGAAGACCGGCCCCAGTTCCGGATCGGCGCGCACGTCGTCGTAGAAAGTGTGGACCAGGGTGGCGATGGAATCGGTGGTCAGCTCGTTCATGGTGCCCGCTCATAAGATGCAAATAATATGCATCATTGTAGCGGATGGAAGGACTCGGCGCGCGCCATAGGCCAGTAGAGGGTGTAGACGGGCGGCAGGTGGGGCGTACGGCCCGCGTCCAGCAGTTCGCCGGGGGACAGGTAGGGCAGCAGGGCGGAGGCCAGCTTGACCTGGTTGGGCGAGATGCGGCGCACGATGTGGTGGGGCTTCAGCTGCGACGGGTGGGTGAGGCCGGCCGCGGCGATCAGTTCGGCGAGCGCCTTCAGGGTATTGGTGTGGAATTGCTCGACGCGGGCGGCTTTGTCCGGTACCACGAGGGCGCGCTGGCGCAGCTTGTCCTGGGTGGCGACGCCGGAAGGGCAGCGGTCCGTATGGCAGCTTTGCGACTGGATGCAGCCCAGCGCGAACATGAAGCCGCGCGCGGAATTGCACCAGTCGGCGCCGAGGGCGATGGTGCGGGCGATATCGAAGGCCGTGATGATCTTGCCGGAGGCGCCGATCTTCACCTTTTCGCGCAGGTTGGCGCCGACCAGGGTGTTATGCACCAGCAGCAGGGCTTCCTGCAGCGGCGTGCCCACATGGTCGGTAAATTCCACGGGCGCCGCACCGGTGCCGCCTTCGCCGCCGTCCACCACGATGAAGTCGGGAGTGATGCCGGTGGCCAGCATGGCCTTGACGATGCCGAAAAATTCCCAGGGATGCCCGATGGCCGTCTTGAAGCCGGTCGGCTTGCCGCCGGAGAGATTGCGCAGCCTGTCGATGAAGTGCAGCATTTCCGCCGGCGTGCTGAAGGCGGAGTGGGTGGCGGGGGAAATGCAGTCCACGCCCTCCGGCACGCCGCGCGTGAGCGCGATCTCGTGCGACACCTTGGCGCCGGGCAGCACACCGCCGTGGCCCGGCTTGGCGCCCTGGGACAGCTTCAGCTCAATCATCTTCACCTGCGGCGTGCAGGCGTTGGCGGCAAAGGCTTCCTCGGAGAAGCTGCCGTCCGCATTGCGGCAGCCGAAGTAGCCCGAGCCGATTTCCCATACCAGGTCACCGCCGTTCTGGCGGTGGTGGGGGCTGATGCTGCCTTCGCCGGTGTCGTGCATGAAGCCGCCCGCCTTGGCGCCCGCGTTGAGCGCCAGGATGGCGTTGGCGGACAGGGCACCGAAGCTCATGGCGGAAATATTGAAGACGCTGGCCGAGTAGGGCCGGGCGCGGCCTTCGCCTATCGTGATGCGGAAGTCGTGGTCCTGCACCGGCGCGGGCTGGATCGAGTGATTGATCCATTCATAGCCCGCCTCATACAGGTCGAGCTGGGTGCCGAAGGGGCGCTTGTCGATATCCTTCTTGGCGCGCTGGTAGACGATGCTGCGCTGGTTGCGCGAGAAGGGCGCGGCTTCCTTGTCGTCCTCGAAGAAGTACTGGCGCATCTCCGGGCGGATCGCTTCGAAGAAGAAGCGGAAGTGGGCCATGATCGGATAGTTGCGGCGCAGTGCGCGTTTCGTTTGCAGCAGGTCGGTGATGCCGACCAGGGTGAGGGCGGCCGCGACACCGGTGATCCAGATGCTGGCGCCCAGGGCCAGCGATGCGGCAAAAACCAGTACGGCAGCGGCGAAGGCCGCAAAGCGAAGCATGGACATCGTGCACTCCGGCAACAGGCAACGTCTGCATTGTAGGCCAGACCAGGGGCTGCCGCACGCTGCCGCCCTAAAAACAGACTTTCAGCAATTGTCAATACGTATTAAGGGCAAGTGTCGCATTAAAGTCACGAAACTGACATATTTTGTTCCATTTGTTTTGCGATAAGAAAGCTTTCACGTTGCAAGGTAATGCAGGGTTAATGCCTGCAGCTTAGCGACAGTTACTGCTTCACTAGTGAACAAGGCGTGGCACAATAACAACTTTCAAGCTGATAATTGTTGCAAATTGTTGCGAAGTGTGCATTGACACCTTCCCAAGCGAGGTGGTCTTATGTCGCCCGGTCGAGAAAGATCCTCGCCCGATCGGGACAAATCACTTCGTATTGGAACAACAACCATGATGAAAGAAACCATCATCTCGCGCACCGTGCGCGTGATGTGCGCTGGCGGCCTGGCCGTTGGCATGCAAGCTGCGTTCGCACAGAGCGCTCCTGAAGCACCCATCCAGCGTGTTGAGATTACCGGCTCCTCGCTGAAGCGTGTGGATTCCGAAACTGCACTGCCAGTCACCATGATGACCAAGGCTGATATCGCCAAGACCGGCGCGACCAGCACGCAGGAACTGCTGAGCACCATCTCGGCACTGTCCACCGCTGGTTCGACCAGCAACTCGGCCGGCGCAGGCTCCTCGACCTATGGCCTGTCCTCCATCTCGCTGCGCGGCCTGGGCGCCGAGCGTACCCTGGTGCTGGTGAACGGCCGCCGCCTGGCTGCCTTCGCAGGTGGCGGCGGTGCAGCCGTTAACGTCAACGTGATTCCGCTGGCCGCCATCGAGCGCGTGGAAGTGCTGAAAGACGGCGCATCCGGCGTGTACGGCTCCGACGCCGTGGCCGGCGTGGTTAACTTCATCCTGACGAAGTCCTTCAAGGGCATCGAAGTGCAGGCTGGCGGCGGCAAGCCGACCCATGAAGGTGGCGGCCAGAACCAGAAATACTCCGTCACCGCCGGCTTTGGCGACCTGGATGCAGACCGCTACTCCGTGGTGATGTCCGCCTCCGCCGAGCGCGAGCGCGCATTGTTCGCAAGCGAGCGCGGCTTCGCTTCGACCGGCAACCGTCCTCCATACTTCACCTCCGGCGCAACTGGCCAGGGCAATATCGAAGGCGCCATCGTTCCGGGCACCAATCCGCTGGAGACTGTGGGCCAGTTCAACCCGAACACCCCGCTGTACGGCAACCCGCTGGCTGCCGGCAGCAAGTGCGGCGACATCAACATGATCGCTGCCGCCAAGCCGACTTCGCTGGGCGCGCGCAACTGCGTGTTCGACAGCGCGGCCTACGTGGGCCTGACTCCGAAGCGTGAACTGAACAACTTCACCGCCAACGGCGCCTACAAGATCAACGACAACCACCAGCTGTTCGCTGACGTGCTGTACTCCGAGTCCACCGTCACCCAGAGCTTCCAGGGCAGCCCGCTGCGCTCCAGCTTTGTGGAAACCGATGCTGAATTCGGCAAGCAGGGCGTGACCCCGGCACTGATCCTGTACCCAAGCAACCCTGCTTACCAGAACGTGGCCGTGCCTTACCTGCAGTCCAAGGGCTTCACCAGCCTGATCGGCAAGCCGCTGGCCATCACCAGCCGCGTGTTCGACTACGGCAACCGCGTCAGCGAAGACAAGTCGAAGCAGTCGCGCTTCGTCGTGGGCGCCAAAGGCGTCGTGCTGGGCCAGGACTATGAAGTCGGCCTGACCTACAACGAGTCGAAGGTCGATGGCTATGTGCCGGGCGGTTACTTCTCGCAGGTGGCATACGCCAAGATCATCAATGACCCGGCCAACAACTGGAACCCATGGGCGCCAGGCGGCGTACAGACCGGCGCACTGGCTGACAAGCTGAAGTCGGCCCAGTACACCGGCGACACCCTGCACGGCAAGTCCACCAGCACCTCCTTCGACAGCAAGATCGCCGGCGACCTGCCGACCATCGCCGGCATCACCGCGCAATACGCCGTGGGCCTGCAGTCGCGCATCGAGAAGCTGCAGACCACCCCGAGCCCGGCCCTGGAAGCTGGCGACATCGCCGGCCTGGGCGGCAGCGTTCCTCCGGTTGACCGCGAGCGCAAGATCAACTCGCTGTTCGGCGAAACCAATGTACCGGTCCTGAAGACCCTGGACGTGGGCGCCGCCGTGCGTTACGACCACTACGACGACGTTGGTTCCTCCACCAACTACAAGGCCAACGTGCGCTGGCAGCCTGTGAAGCAGGTGCTGTTCCGTGCGTCCGCCGGTTCGGGCTTCCGCGCTCCGACCCTGACCGACCTGTGGCAGCCGCAGACCGTGGGTTCTTCCGAGTCCTTCAATGACAAGGGCACCGGCCAGAACCAGATCCAGGTGAACGCCCTGTCCGGCGGCAACCCGGACCTGAAGCCTGAGAAGTCCCGCCAGAAGTCCGTGGGCCTGGTGCTGGCGCCGTTCGATAACTTCACCGTGGGTCTCGACTGGTTCAAGATCAATGTGTCCGACATCCTGTCGACGCCTTCGGCGCAGGAAGTGGTATCGCGCTTCCGTGATGGCGACGCTGCGTACAAGAACTTCGTGACCCTGAACAGCTCGGGCGAGATCCAGTCGATCAAGACCCTGCTGACCAACAGCGGCAACGCCACCGTGAAGGGCTTCGACCTGTTCGCGAACTATCGCAAGAACACCGACCTGGGCCGTTTCGACGTGGCGCTGAACGGTACTTACATGGACCAGTTCGACCAGACTTCCCCGGGTGGCGCTATCTCGCACAAGGTAGGCACCCTGGTGGACTCCGCCGGCAGCCCGGTCCTGGGCGCGCAGAACGGCGGCGTGGTACTGCGCTGGAAGCACACCCTGTCTGGTACCTGGAGCAAGGACAAGTGGACCGCCACCGTGATCCAGAACTACTCCTCGCGCTATGAAGCGGGCTGGGACCTGAACGACGAGCGTACTTTCGTTGGCGCCCAGGCGACCTACGACCTGAACGTGACCTACAAGCCAATCAAGCCTCTGACCCTGGCTGTGGGCGTGCGTAACCTGTTCGACAAGCAGCCTTCGATCTTCGTACCGGTGTCCAACCAGTTCCAGTATGGCTAC
>DASWYX010000682.1:0-3398 GCA_036404755.1 Pseudoduganella sp. | reverse complement strand
AATGCGCGACGGCCAGCCGCCAGTTCGCGCGCAACCTGCGCCACGCGCGCACCCAGGTGCTCGGACGTTTTCAGATCCGAAGGCCAGGCCGCATCGTCCGCCGACTGATCAGCATTCGACTGCGCGGCTGCCCCGATAAAGAAGCTGTGACGGTTCAGCGCCTCTTCGGTCGTGTGCGAAGCGTTATTGCCAGGCCCGAGGCCGAGGTTCACCCAATGCATGCCATGCTGCGCAGCGAAAATTGAAATCTGCTGCAGGGTAGCGAGCTTGTCGCCCGCGTGCGAAGCGGCGTTCGTGAAGCCGGCGGCCAGCTTGTTCTTCCAGGTGCCGCCCTTGGCGAACACGCGGTGCGAGGTGGCGTCCATGAAGGTTTTGAACTGGGCGGAAGCGCTGCCCATATAGGTCGGCGCGCCGAAGATGATGGCGTCGACCTGCTCCAGCTGGTCCCAATGCTGGTCGATTTGATCGACGCTGATCAGGAGGCTCTCGGTGCCGCCGGTAGCGGCGCCGCGTGCGACAGCTTCCGCCTGCTTGGCAGTGTGGCCGTAGCCCGAGTGGTAGACAACGGCAACGCGAGTGGTAGTGCTCATGACAGAACTCCGTAGGAAGTGAATCGATGAACCCAGTGTAGGCATTCACCGATTCATCATCAATCGGAGTTCTGTGAATGGATCATTCAGCTTAGTTGAACGATTGGCTGACCTTGGCCAGGTAGAACCACTCCGCATTCGCCTTCGCGTTCACATCCGGGAACAGCATGTATGCGTCATACGGCGCCAGGACGGCCGTGCCGTCGGCGCGGCGGCCGATTTCGTCGCCCTGTTTCACGCGGTCGAAGCTGGACCAGGTTCGGCTGAATTTGTCGTCCGCGTGCTGCTTGTCGTGCACTTCCATCATGCTCAGGTATTCCATTTCCTCGACCGGCACAGGCTGCGGCTTCGGCGCATCGATCAGGCCGAAGTGGGCCAGCACGTTCATGATGGCGCGGTAGGCCACTTCCGGCGCCTGCGGATCGGCATGCTGGCCGCACTCCAGTGTCAGCGCCATGCCGCCCGTGGAACGCATGAATTCAGTGGTGCCGACGCCATACTTCAGCACCGTCTGCAGTTCGCTATCGTTGCGCAGGCGGCGCTGCACGCCGGCGCCGTAGGTCGCCAGCCAACCGTCCACGAAGCGCTTCACGCCCAGGATGCGGGCCATCGCGCGTTCTTCCACTTCATGCGTGAAGGGTTGCAGGTCGCCGTCGTTATTGCGCGGGCCGACCATCACGAAAGGCTGGCTTTGCGCATTGAAGGAGTGCAGGTCGAGCAGGATTTCATGCTGGGCGAGCAGGGGGCACAGCCAGTTGGCGATGCGGTCTTCAAAGTCCTGCGGGTTCTCGTTCGGGAACAGGTTGCGGTTCAGGTTACGTTCGCCGGAACGCTCGCCCTTGGCATAGGCCAGCGGATTGGTGATCGGGACGAAGGTCACGCTGCCGTTCAGGATTTTCAGCTCGCCTTTGTCGAGTTGTTCCATCACGCGCAGGATGCCCTTGGTGCCGCAGGTTTCGTTGCCGTGCACGGCGCCCGTGATGATCAGGCGCCGGCCTTTGCCCTGGCCGGTGTAATTGACAGATTTGAAATGCAGTTCGCTCGCTACAGTCATGCTTTTCCTTCTGGGTCGATAAGTGCCCGGTATTCTAGCGCAGGTACAATTCGCCCATGAGCCTATCTTCATCCCGCATCCATGGACTGGACACGCTGCGCGCCGCCGCCATCGCCCTGGTCTTCTGCAATCACTACATGAGCTTTGTGACCCACGACGCCACTTTTGGCTGGGCGAGCGAAGTGGGATGGGCGGGCGTCGACCTTTTTTTTGCGCTGTCCGGTTACCTGATCGGCAACCAGATTTTCGCCGGCCTGCGTGAGGGCAGCTTTTCGCTGGCGCGCTTTTACGCGCGCCGTTTGCTGCGCACGCTGCCCAGCTATTACGTGGTGCTGGCGCTGTACGTCTTCTGGCCGCTGTGGGCCGGCAGCTCAAACCCCGCGCCGTGGTGGAAGTACTGGACCTTTACGCTGAATTTCGACCTGATCCCCGGCACGCTGTTCTCGCATGCATGGTCGCTGTGCGTGGAAGAGCAGTTCTATATGGTGCTGCCGGCCGTTGCGCTGGGCGTGGCGCTGCTGCGGCGTGCGGAGCGCCGCGCGCTCGCCGTCGGCTGGTTCCTGCTGGCGGCTTCGCTGGCGGCGGCAATGGCCTGGCGCGCGCACGTCTGGACTCCGGCCATGGACGTCGGCCCGCGCGGCACAGGCATCTTCTACACGCTGATTTATTACACCACCCTGTGCCGCTTTGATGAACTGCTGTTTGGCGTGGCGCTGGCGCTGCTGAAGAACTTCCATCCCTCCGCCTGGCAACGCGCCACGTCACGCGGCAACTGGACGCTGGCCGCCGGCGCAGTGCTGACCGTGACGGCATTCGCTCTTTTCATCCGCGACCACTACGGTTTCGCCATGACCGTGTTCGGCTATCCGTTGCTGGGCCTTGCCTTCAGCCTGCTGCTGCTGGCGGGCCTGAGTCCCGGCGGCCTGCTCGCCCGCACGCGCATCCCGGGGGCCGAGTCCATCGCCCTGTGGTCGTATGCGATCTACCTGACGCACAAGCAGCTGTGCATCGTCCTCGCCAACAAGCTGGCCTGGAATTTCGATATCGGCCCGGAAGAGCCGCTCGGCATCGCGCTGCTGATCGCTGCGTCGGTGGCCGGGGGCTTCCTGCTTTACCTTGTCGTCGAAACGCCGTTCATGAAGCTGCGGCCTGCACGCAGCGCGCTAGCTGCGCATCTCGATCACTCCGAAAGGCGACTGCATGTCGGCCAGGAAGGCGAGCAGGGCGCGCACGCGGGCCGGCAGCTCGAGGTCGCGGGTGGACGCAATCGCGGCGCGCAGGCCGGCTGAGGCTTCGTGGATGTCCGGGCTGTCGTAGGCTTTCAGCAGCAGCGCGGCCAGTTGGCCCGCCTCGCGCTCGTGGTTCAGGCGCAGGCGCTGTTCGATCAGCCCGAACAGCACACGCTGCATGGCGGGCGTGGGGTTGACGATGTAGCCGAAGACTTGCGGCGTATTGGTGATGGCGTCGCAGATGCGGCGTTCGATGTCGTCCGGTTTGACGTCGGAGGCGATGTCGAAGTAAGCCTTGTTCCAGCGCGTGCGCGCGTAGACGTGGCCGGCGGGGAAGGATTCGGCGGTACTCAGGCCGAGCATGTCGCTCAGCTTCGAAAGCAGGTGGAGGAGGGGATTGCTCATGCCCGCATTTTAGCGGAAACAGCCCTGGGGCCGGGGGCGGCCCCAGGTGCTGCGGTAATTGTCAGATCCGCTGACGGGCACGGGAAGCGTAGGGCGGATCATTGATCCGCCGTGCATCCC
>DASWYX010000681.1:0-4627 GCA_036404755.1 Pseudoduganella sp. | reverse complement strand
ACGCCCAGCAGGCGCGTGGCACGCTGGCGGACTTCGTCCATCTTGGCCCGGGCCTTCAGGCCGGTGCCGTGGGTGCTGCTGGGATTGCCGAAACGTTCGCCCATCGCTTGCACGGCCGCTTCCATGGCGGCGGGCAGGACGCAGGTGGTGGCATTGCCGTCCAGGTAGATTTCATTGTTCACATTGTTCATATGGGTAGCTTACGCAGCCCGGCCGAAGTATTCATTCCAAATTTTTCCTGATCGACGTAATATTTGGCATATCCATGCTAATTTTTACCTGATTAAAGAATGAATGAACTTGACCGTTTCGACTACGCCATCCTCGGCGCCTTGCAGGTGGACGGCACCCTATCCGTGGCCGAACTGGCGGAGAAGGTAGGTTTGTCCTCCACGCCGTGCTGGAAGCGGCTCAAGCGGCTGGAGGAGGACGGCTACATCGACCGCCGCGTGGCCGTCATCAACCGGCGCAAGGCGGGCTTGCCGGTGACCGTGTTCGTCAGCGTGCGCACCAGCCAGCACGATGAGAAGTGGCTGGCGAAATTTGCAGCCGGCGTGATCGCCCTGCCCGAGGTGCAGGAATTCCACCGCATGAGCGGCGATGTCGACTATTTGTTAAAGGTCGTGACGACGGATATCGAAGGCTACGATCGCTTTTACAAAAAGTTAATCAAAGTCGCCAACCTGACAGGCGTTTCCTCTGCGTTCTCAATGGAACAAATCAAGTATTCAACTGCGTTACCCTTGCATTTAGTGGCGACAGGCGTGTGATAATCATGGGATGTGGAAATCCCTCCTGCCCGTAAAAAACACGACCAGCCCTGTTGAACGACTCCGCGCCTGTGGCGGCGCGCTGATAGGGCTTTTGATCACCGCGCTGTGCGCGCACTTCCTGCTTGGCGACAAGGCCATCTGGCTGGTCGCGCCGATCGGCGCTTCCTCCGTGCTGGTGTTCGCGCTGCCGGCAAGTCCGATGGCCCAGCCCTGGGCCGTGCTGGGCGGGAACGTCGTGTCCGGCCTCGCTGGCGCCGCGTGCGTGAAGCTGCTGGGCGCCGATCCGTATGTGGGCGCCGTTGCTGCGGCCGTGGCGATCGGAGCGATGTTCGCGCTGCGCTGCCTGCACCCTCCCGGCGGCGCCGTGGCGCTGACCACGGTGATCGGCGGACCGGCCATTCACTCGCTGGGCTTCGGCTTCGCGCTCGGGCCAGTCGCCCTCAACGGCATCCTGCTGGTGCTGGCCGGCGTGATCTACAACAACCTGACGGGCAAGCGTTATCCGCACGCGCAAATCGTGGCGCATCCGCACCCGCATGCGACGAAAGATGAAGTGCCGACCGTGCGCATGGGGTTCCGTCCCGAAGACCTGGATGCGGTGCTGAAACAGTACAACCAGGTGCTGGACATCAGCCGCGATGACCTGGAAGAGCTGTTCCTGAAAACGGAGATGCGCGCCTACCAGCGCCGCTTCGGCGTGATCACCTGCGGCGATGTGATGTCGAAGGATGTGATCACGGCCGATTTCGCAACGCCGCTGGCGCAGGCCTGGAAGGAAATCCGCGGCCACCATATTTCCGCCCTGCCCGTGCTGAATCGCGCGCGGCGCGTGATCGGCATCGTTACGCAGAGCGACTTCCTCAAGCACGGCCAACTGGACGAGGCCTACACCACGATGCGCGAGCGCCTGACGCAGTTCCTTCGCCCCAGCGGCACCACGCATTCGGAAAAGCCGGAGGTGATTGGACAAATCATGGTCAAGCACCCGCGCACGGCGAAGATCGATACGCCGATCACGGAACTGGTGCCGCTGATGGCGGATTCCGGCTTCCACCACATTCCCATCGTCGACGACGAAAACCGCTTTGCCGGCATCGTCACACAGTCGGACGTGGTGGCGGCGCTTTACGAGACCCGGCTGGCTTAATTTTTCCGCGACAGCGTCATCGTGGTGCCGTCGCGGCGCATTTCGAAGCGGTTGAGGAAGTTATTCCCGAGCAGGACGATCGGCAGCCCCGCTTCGATCACCACCGCTTCGATATTGTTCACTTCCACATCGCTGATCTTCAGCTTGTCCACCCTGACCACCCAGGTTTCCTGCGTGCCGCCCGCAGTCTGCACAAAGGCGCGGGCGCCTTTCAGGCGATAGTCGATGCCCATGCGCTTGGCTTCGAAGCCGGGGATGGCCACCTTGGTGGCGCCGGTGTCGATCATCATCCGCGTCGGCACGCCGTTGATTTCGCCCGGCACCACATAGTGCCCGTTCGGGTCCGCGTAGAACACGAGATTGGGCGATCCCAGCGACGGCGCCGCATTCGCGAACTGCCCCAGCTGCACCGAGTAGCGCTTGCCATTCTCCTCCAGCGTGACGCCATTGCCGCTGACGGCCACCAGCCTGCTGCCGTCCGGCAGGGCGGCGCCTACCGTATACACCTTGCCCGGCCCGCCATTCACCGACAGCAGCGCTTTTTCCTTCAGCACACCGACCACGCTCACCTCCGCCTGGGCCGCGCCGCAGGCCAGCGCCAGCAATGCCGTCATCAAATTCTTACGCATGGGATATATCCTCCTCGCAACATTATGCCAGCAGTGCCGGACTGTTCCGCCAGGCGCCGATCGCGTATCCTTGTCGCTTCTTCTTTCCAAGGAACAAAAAGATGAAGCAACGCATCACCCTCGGCGTGCTGGCTGCCGCCGTGCTGTTGGCCTGGGCACCCGCCCAGGCGGCAACTGCGGCGACCAAGCCGTCCGCCGTCGAAAAAGCGCCCGCCAAAAGCGAGCCGCAAGCCCGCAAGCATTTCCTGGCCCTGGCCGATGAGTACTGGGATGCCGTCGCCAAGTTCAATCCGGTGGACGCCACCCAGAACGGCGACAACCGCTTCGACGACCAGATCGGCATGGCGATCAGCCCGGCCGAGCGTGCGAAACAGTTCGAGCGCTACCGTGCCTTCAACAAGCGCCTGCAGGCGATCCCGCGCGCCCGCCTGAACCGCTCCGACCGCATCAGCTATGACGTGCTGACCTTTGAGCTGAAGACGCTGCTGTCCTACGAGCCCTTCCCCGAGCACCTGCTGCCGATCAACCAGATGGACAGCATCCCCGTGACGCTGGCCAATTTCTCCAGCGGCGAAGCATCGCAGCCGCTGACCAGCGTGCCGCAATACGACGCTTACCTGAGCCGCCTGAACCAGCTGCCGGCGTGGATCGAGCAGGCCATCGCCAATATGAAGGAAGGCATGGCCAAGGGCGTTGTGCAGCCTAAGGCGATCATGGTGTCCGCCCTGCCCCAGTTCCAGAAGCTGGTCAGCGAAGCGCCTGAAAACAGCATCTTCTACGCGCCGGTCACCAAGTTCCCGTCCACCTTCAGCGACGAGGACAAGAAGCGCCTGTCGGCCGACTATCACAGCACCATCGCCAACAAGCTGAATCCGGCGCTGGCCAAGCTGGCGGCCTTCCTCGAGAACGAATACATCCCGGCCTGCCGCACCAGCACCGGCCTGTCCGCCCTGCCGAACGGCGCGGCCTGGTATCAGGTGCGCGTGTCCGACTCGACCACCACCCAGATGACGCCGGACCAGATCCACAAGATCGGACTGGAAGAAGTGGCGCGCATCCAGGGCGAGTTCGCCAAGCTGGGTCCGAAGCTGGGCTATGACGGTCCACCGGCCGGCCTGCCGGGCTGGGTGGCGCAGCAGCCGAAGTTCTTCCCCTTCAAGACCGAGGGCGAAGTCCAGGCTGTCTATGAAAAGCTGAACACGCTGCTGGATTCGAAACTGCCGGCCATGTTCACGCTGGTGCCGAAAGCGAAGCTGGACCTGCGGCTGGAGCCTGAACTAAGCCGCGATACCGCGTCCGACCACTACACGGCGCCGGCGCTGGACGGCTCGCGGCCGGGCGTGTTCTGGTCCGTGGTGACGGACCCGAGCAAGTACGCGTCCACCGGCATGAACACCCTGTTCCTGCACGAAGGCAAACCGGGCCACCACTTCCACATCGCGCTGATGCAGGAGCTGGACATGCCGAAATTCCGCAAGCTGGGCGGCAATACAGCCTTCACGGAGGGCTGGGCGCTGTATGCGGAAACCCTGGGCAAGGAGATGGGCCTGTTCGATGATCCGGCCCAGTACTTCGGCCACCTGAACGACGAGCTGCTGCGCGCTACCCGTTTGGTGGTCGATACCGGCATGCACGCCAAGGGCTGGACCCGCGAGCAGTCGATCCAGTACATGAAGGACACGCTGGGCTACGACCAGGGCGCCAAGACCGAAACCGAGCGCTACATGGCCTGGCCGGGACAGGCGCTGGCTTACAAGGTCGGCGCACTGAAGATCCAGGAACTGCGCCACCGCGCAGAGCAGGCCTTGGGCGACAAGTTCAGCCTGCCGAAATTCCACGCCATCGTGCTGGGCGACGGCACCGTGCCGCTGGCCTTGCTGGAGCAGAAGGTCGATGCGTGGATTGCGGCATCGCGTAAGTAAGGCTTGCCTTTGCGTTCCGGGGCCGCGCCCACGGCCCGGGGCTCGGCGAGGCGCCGCGTGAACGCACGCACGGCGGATCACTGATCCGCCCAACGCGCCCTTTGGGCGACTTGCCCCGGCCGGCGCCCCGCTCGCATCACCTCTTCATCTCATATC
>DASWYX010000680.1:0-8222 GCA_036404755.1 Pseudoduganella sp. | reverse complement strand
CATAGAAGGAGGCGGCGCCGAAATCGCCCAGCAGTGCGCCGCGCTGCCGGCAGTGCAGGATGTTGTGCGCGTACAGGTCGCCGTGCAGGAGGCCGCGTTCGTGCAGGTGGCGGGCGGCGGAGGCGATGCCGCGTGCGATGCGCAGAATGGTCGGCAGGTCGAAGCGCTGCTCGGCCGGGTAGACGTCGCGGGTGCAGCTGTCCAGCGACGGCGGGCCGGCGAGCACGCGGTAAGCGGGATCGATCAGGGCCAGCACCAGGCCGTGGGCGCCGGACGGGTGGCCTTCAACCCGGCCGAGGACGGGGATCAGGTTGGGATGGGGCGCGGCGGCGATGCAGGCGTCCATTTCGGAATCGGGCAGGCCGTCGCTGGTCACTGCGCCTTTGAAGAGCTTCACCGCGACCGGGAGGCCGTCGTGCAGGGCTTCGTAGATGACGCCCGAAGCGCCTTCGCCGAGCTGGCGGCCGAGCGTGAGAGCGGACCAGGGGATGTATGGCACGTCGGAAGCGGCGGCAGGGGCGGCAGGGGCGGCAGGGGCGGCAGGGGCGGCAGGGGCGGACGAGGCGGACGAGGCGGCAGGGACGGAAGTGGCGGCCGGGACGAAAGAGGCGGCCGGGACGGCAGGGGCGGGCGCGGGGCAGAACGGATTGCCGGCGAAGGCGAGCCAGGCCAGGCGCGGCAGCTCGCTGAGCCAGTGCGGCAGCGCGGGCAGCTCGTTGGCCGAGATGCGCAGCAGTTCGAGCTTCGAGCACGAGGCGAGGGACGAGGGCAAGGCGCGCAGGCGGTTCCCCGCCAGCATCAGCTTCTGCAGCGGCAAGGCGCCGATTTCCTCCGGCAGTGATTCGATCCGGTTATCGGTCAGCACCAGCCAGCGCAGCCGCGGCGGCAGCGCGCGCGGTGAAACGTGGCGAATCTGGCAAGACTTGAAGCCGGCCATCGTCAAGGACAGGCAAGAACCCAGTACTTCCGGCAGATGCGTGAACGGATTGTTCGAGCAGAAAATAATGCGAAGGCGATGCAGGCGCGGCAGGTCGTCCGGTAGCGCCGTCAAAGCATTGCCCGACAAGTCGAGAACTTCGAGCGAATCGGCCAGCGAAAAGATCTCGGATGGAAATTCCGTCAGGCCGCAGGACAGGCGCAGGACTTTCGTGCCTGCCAGCCGTCCGGCGCGGAGCTCTTCAAGTGTGTGCATGGGAAGCAGAATGTCAATTAGCAAATTTGTATGATTGCGCGGAAGGCAATCAGCATACGGTATTTCGCATTGTGAAGGTTGTTGCACCTCAATGAAAAGTGCTATGCTAGGCGACCGTTTTTGGAAATTCTGGAAACTACAGAGCCCTTCCCCCCACAACTTGATGTGCAATCCGCTAACCGGTCAGGCCGTGTCGCGGAAGGTTTGATAAACCCGCTAATTCCTCGCGAAGCGCGAAGAAAGGTGAGCAAAAAATGATGCAACAGCAGTCGTCCACTTCCTACCTGTTTGGTGGGAATGCGCCGTACGTAGAGGAACTCTACGAAGCGTATCTCGAAAACCCGGGCTCCGTGCCTGACAACTGGCGCGCGTATTTCGACGCCATGCAGCACGTGCCAGCCGTCGATGGTTCGAACAAGCCGGACGTCGTCCACTCCTCCGTCATCGCCTCCTTCGCCGAGCGCGCGAAAGCCGGCCCGATGCGCACCGTTGTCGCATCCGGCGACGCCGAAATGGGCCGCAAGCGCGTGGCCGCCACCCAGCTGATCGCAGCCTACCGTTACCTGGGCTCTCGCTGGGCCAACCTGGACCCGTTGCAGCGCCAGGAGCGTCCGAACATCCCTGAACTGGAACCGAGCTTCTACGGCTTCACCGACGCCGACCAGGATACCGTATTCAACATCAGCAACACCTACTTTGGCCCTGAAACCGCGACCCTGCGCGACCTGACCAATTTCCTGAAGGACACCTACACCCGCTCCATCGGCGCGGAGTACATGTACATCTCCGACCCGGCCGAAAAGCGCTGGCTGCAGGAGCGCCTGGAATCGATCCGTTCGACCCCGAATTTCACCGCTGACAAGAAAAAGCACATCCTGGAGCGCCTGACCGCCGCTGAAGGCCTGGAGCGCTACCTCCACACCAAGTACGTCGGCCAGAAGCGCTTCTCGCTGGAAGGCGGCGAGACCTTCATCGCTTCCATCGATGAAATCATCCAGCGCGCCGGCGAAAAAGGCGTGCAGGAAATCGTCATCGGCATGGCCCACCGCGGCCGCCTGAACGTGCTGGTGAACACCCTGGGCAAGGCGCCGAAAGACCTGTTCGAGGAATTCGAAGGCAAGCACGCCGAAGACCTGCCGGCCGGCGACGTGAAATACCACCAGGGCTTCTCGTCCGACATCTCCACCGCAGGCGGCCCTGTGCACCTGTCGCTGGCGTTCAACCCGTCCCACCTGGAAATCGTCAACCCGGTGGTTGAAGGTTCGGTCAAAGCCCGCATGGATCGCCGCGGCGACAAGGAAGGCGCGCAAGTGCTGCCTATCCTGGTGCACGGCGACGCCGCATTCGCAGGCCAGGGCGTTGTGATGGAAACCCTGAACCTGGCGCAGACCCGCGGCTACGGCACGGGCGGCACGGTTCACATCGTGATCAACAACCAGATCGGCTTCACCACCTCCGATCCGCGCGACGCACGTTCCACCATCTACTGCTCCGACGTCGTGAAGATGATCGAAGCGCCGGTGCTGCACGTGAACGCCGACGATCCTGAAGCCGTGGTCCTGGCTTCCCAGATCGCGCTGGACTATCGCCTGCAGTTCGGCAAGGACATCGTGGTCGACATCATCTGCTACCGCAAACTGGGCCACAACGAGCAGGACACCCCGGCTCTGACCCAGCCGCTGATGTACAAGAAGATCGCCAAGCACCCAGGCACCCGCAAGCTGTACGCGGACAAGCTGGCTGCCCAGGGCGTGATCCCGGCCGAAGGCGGCGACGCCATGGTGGCCGAGTACCGCGCTGCGATGGACGCCGGCAAGCACACCGTGGATCCGGTCATCTCCAACTTCAAGAACAAGTACGCCGTCGACTGGCTGCCGTTCCTGAACCGCAAGTGGACCGACGCGGCCGACACCGCCGTGCCGATGACTGAACTGAAGCGCCTGGCCACCCGCATCACCACCGTGCCGGAAGACTTCAAGGTGCACTCGCTGGTCGAGAAAGTACTGGCCGACCGCGCTGCCATGGGCCGCGGCGAAGTGAACCTGGACTGGGGCATGGGCGAACACCTGGCCTACGCTTCCCTGGTGTCCTCCGGCTACGCCGTCCGCCTGACCGGCCAGGACGCCGGCCGCGGCACCTTCACCCACCGCCACGCCGTGCTGCACGACCAGAACCGCGAACGTTGGGACGCAGGCACCTACATCCCGCTGCAGAACATCGCTGAAGGCCAGGCGCCGTTCACCGTGATCGACTCCGTGCTGTCCGAAGAGGCGGTGCTGGGCTTTGAATACGGCTACTCGACCGCCGAGCCGAACACCCTGACCATCTGGGAAGCCCAGTTCGGCGACTTCGTCAACGGCGCCCAGGTTGTGATCGACCAGTTCATCAGCTCCGGCGAAGTGAAGTGGGGCCGCGCTTCCGGCCTGGTCATGATGCTGCCGCACGGTTACGAAGGCCAGGGTCCGGAGCACTCCTCCGCCCGTCCTGAGCGTTTCCTGCAGCTGTGCGCTGACAACAATATGCAAGTGGTGCAGCCGACCACCGCATCGCAGATCTTCCACCTGCTGCGCCGCCAGATGGTGCGCCAGTTCCGCAAGCCGCTGGTCATCATGACCCCGAAATCGCTGCTGCGTAACAAGGATGCAGGTTCGCCGCTGGCCGAACTGGCCAAGGGCGCATTCCAGACCGTGATCGGCGAAGTCGATGACAAGATCGACGCCAAGAAGGTCAAGCGCGTGATCGCCTGCTCCGGCAAGGTGTATTACGACCTGGCCAATGCCCGCAAGACCCGCGGCCAGACCGATACGGCCATCATCCGTATCGAGCAGCTGTACCCGTTCCCGCACAAGGCCTTCGCTGCTGAACTGAAGAAGTTCCCGAACCTGGCCGAAGTGGTGTGGGCGCAGGACGAGCCGCAAAACCAGGGTCCGTGGTTCCAGATCCAGCACAACATCTTCGAGTCCATGGAAGCGGGCCAGCGCCTGGCGTATGCCGGCCGTCCTGCCTCCGCGTCGCCTGCCGTGGGTTACTACGACAAGCACTACGCGCAGCAGAAAGAGCTGCTGGAAACGGCCTTCTCGAAGCTGAAGGGCTTCATTCTGACCAAGTAATCATTGCGGGCGCGCCGCGCCGCGGGATCTTCAAACGATCCGCGGGCGGCGCACACAAACAAAAAGACACGGAGTTTATTAAACATGGCACAAATCGAAGTTAAAGTTCCTCAACTGTCGGAATCCGTCGCTGAAGCGACCCTGCTGACCTGGCACAAGAAAGTCGGCGAAGCAGTGGCCCGCGACGAAAACATGATCGATATCGAAACCGACAAGGTCGTACTGGAACTGCCGGCGCCGAGCGCTGGCGTGGTTGTCCAGATCATCAAGGACAACGGCGCTACCGTGGTTGCTGGTGAAACTATCGCCATCATCGATACCGAAGCTGCCGCCGGTGCTGCACCGTCGGCTCCTGCAGCCGCTGCTGCCCCTGCCGCTGCCGCACCTGCCGCCGCTCCTGCCGCCGCCGCTGGTGGCGCCAAAGGCGACGTGGCAATGCCTGCCGCCGCCAAGATCCTGTCCGAAGCCGGCCTGTCCGCTTCCGACGTTGCCGGCACCGGCCGCGATGGCCGCGTGACCAAGGGCGACGCCCTGGCCGCCGCCGCTGCACCGAAGCCTGCCGCTCCTGCTCCTCTGGCCGCTCCGGCGCCGAAGGCACAGCTGCAGAAAGTGGCTGCTCCAGCCGCGCCGATGAACCTGGGCGACCGTCCGGAAGAGCGCGTGCCGATGAGCCGCCTGCGCGCCCGTATCGCCGAGCGCCTGGTCGAGTCCCAGTCCACCAACGCCATCCTGACCACCTTCAACGAAGTGGACATGAAGCCGGTGATGGACCTGCGTAACAAGTACAAGGACAAGTTCGAGAAAGAACACGGCGTGAAGCTGGGCTTCATGTCCTTCTTCGTGAAGGCCGCCGTGCACGCACTGAAGAAGTACCCGATCCTGAACGCTTCGGTTGACGGCAACGACATCGTCTACCACGGCTACTTCGACATCGGTATCGCCGTGGGCTCCCCACGCGGCCTGGTGGTGCCTATCCTGCGCAACGCAGACCAGATGAGCATCGCCGAGATCGAGAAGAAGATCGGCGAATTCGGCAACAAGGCCAAGGAAGGCAAGCTGACCCTGGAAGACCTGACGGGCGGTACCTTCTCCATCTCGAACGGCGGCACCTTTGGCTCCATGCTGTCGACCCCGATCATCAACCCGCCGCAGTCGGCCATCCTGGGCGTGCACGCGACCAAGGACCGCGCTGTGGTGGTGGATGGTCAGATCGTCATCCGTCCGATGAATTACCTGGCCATGTCCTACGACCACCGCATCATCGACGGCCGCGAAGCCGTCCTGGGCCTGGTGGCCATGAAGGAGGCGCTGGAAGATCCTTCCCGCCTGCTGCTGGACCTGTAATTCAACCACCACACCGAACCCCGGGGTCGGACCCGAAGGGGCAGACCCTGGGTCAGACCCTCGGGGCTGACCCGGAAGTCGGGTTTTAGCTGAAGAGAGGTCACATGAGCGTCTCTGAAGAAATCAAGCGCCTGCACGAGCTGCACCAGGCAGGCGCCTTGACCGATGAAGAATTTGCCCGCGCCAAGGAGCGCCTGCTCAATGGCGGCAAGCCTGCCGGCGACGGCGACTTCGCGTCCGAGTTCTCCAGCCTGCGGCGGTCCAGAACGGACCGCTGGCTGGGCGGCGTCTGCGGCGGCATCGCGAAAGCGTCCGGCGTCGACTCCTGGATCTGGCGCCTCGTCTTCGCGCTCTTCACGCTGACCTTCGGCTTCGGGGTGGTGATCTACCTGCTATTGTGGATATTCGTCCCAGAGGACGAGATGACTGGAATCTAAGACATGAGCAAACAATTTGACGTAGTAGTTATCGGCGCCGGTCCTGGCGGCTATATCGCTGCCATCCGCGCGGCGCAACTGGGCTTCTCCGTGGCCTGCATCGACGAATGGGCGAACGAAAAGGGCGGTCCGGCACCGGGCGGCACCTGCACCAACGTCGGCTGCATCCCGTCCAAGGCCCTGCTGCAATCGTCCGAGCACTACGAGCACGCCGGCCACGGCTTCAAGGAACACGGCATCAACGTGGAAGGCCTGTCCTTCGACGTCGGCCAGATGCTGAAGCGCAAGAACACCGTCGTGAAGCAGAACAACGACGGCATCCTGTTCCTGTTCAAGAAAAACAAGGTGACCTTCTTCCACGGCCGCGGCGCATTCGCCGGCGCCGCTGGCGCTGAAGGCTACCCGATCGCCATTACCGGCCAGACCACCGATACCATCACCGCCAAGCAGGTGATCGTGGCGACCGGCTCCAACCCGCGCGCACTGCCGGGCGCACCGTTCGACGAGAAACTGATCCTGTCGAACACCGGCGCACTGGCCATCGAAGAAGTGCCGGCCAACCTGGGCGTGATCGGCGCCGGCGTGATCGGCCTGGAACTGGGTTCCGTATGGCGCCGCCTGGGCTCCAAGGTTACCGTGCTGGAAGGCCTGCCGACCTTCCTGGGCGCCGTGGACGAGCAAATCGCCAAGGAAGCGCAGAAGCTGCTGACCAAGCAGGGCCTGTCCATCAACCTGGGCTGCAAGATCACCAAGGTGGAAGCTGGCGCCAACAATGTTAACGTCGAGTACACCGACGCCGCCGGCGCCGAGCAGAAAGTCACCTTCGACAAGCTGATCGTCTCCATCGGCCGCGTTGCCAACACCACCGGCCTGGGCGCCGACAAAGTGGGCCTGGCGACCGACGAACGCGGCATGATCACCGTGGACGAAGACTGCAAGACCAATCTGCCGAACGTATGGGCGATTGGCGACGTGGTGCGCGGCCCGATGCTGGCGCACAAGGCGGAAGAAGAGGGCGTTGCCGTTGCCGAGCGTATCGCCGGCCAGCACGGCCACACCAACTTCAACACGCTGCCGTCCGTCATCTACACCCATCCGGAAATCGCTTCCGTGGGCAAGACCGAGCAGCAGCTGAAGGCTGAAGGCGTGCAGTACAAAGCCGGCACGTTCCCGTTCCTGGCCAACGGCCGCGCACGCGCGCTGGGCGATACCAGCGGCATGGTGAAGTTCCTGGCCGATGCGACCACCGACGAAATCCTGGGCGTGCATATCGTAGGCCCGATGGCTTCCGAGCTGATCTCCGAAGCCGTGGTGGCAATGGAGTTCAAGGCATCGTCCGAAGACATCGCACGCATCTGCCACGCGCACCCGTCGCTGTCCGAAGCGACCAAGGAAGCGGCGCTGGCGATTGACAAGCGTACGCTGAACTTCTAAAACCTAAGGGCTGGGTCAGACCCGCAGGGTCTGGCCCTTTGGCCCGCGACTGCCGCGTATCCGGGTCCGACCCTTGGGTCTGACCCCGGTTTTCGGGTTCTCCCTCCATGAATGTCCAAGAGTTCTACCAGCATGCGCTGACCCAGCGCGACTTCAAGGCCGACGCTGCACAAAAGCGTGCGGTCGACCGCCTGCAGCAGTGCTACGACGAGTGGGTGGAGTACAAGGCCCAACGTTCGAACAGCTTCAAGCGCCTGATCAACCGTCCCACACCGCCGCGTGGCGTGTACATGTGGGGTGGCGTAGGCCGCGGCAAATCCTTCCTGATGGACTCCTTCTATTCGGTGGTGCCGCTGGTGCGCAAGACGCGCCTGCACTTCCACGAATTCATGCGCGACATCCACATGCAGCTGGACGAGCTGCGCGGCGTGGAAGACCCGCTGGATGAAGTGGCCAAACGGGTGGCGAAGAAATACCGCCTGATCTGCTTCGACGAATTCCACGTGTCGGACGTGGCGGACGCCATGATCCTGTATAACCTGATGAAGGCGCTGTACGACAATGGCGTGTCCTTCATCATGACTTCGAATTACGAGCCGTCCACGCTGTACCCGGACGGACTGCACCGCGACCGTATCCTGCCCACCATCGCCCTGCTGCAGGAGAAGATGGACGTGCTGAATGTGGACGCCGGCGTCGATTACC
>DASWYX010000679.1:0-7259 GCA_036404755.1 Pseudoduganella sp. | reverse complement strand
ACACCATCGAGGAGCAGGCATGAGCGCCACACCGCAAGCCGACGTTCTGATCATCGGCGGCGGCATCATGGGCGCCTCCACCGCATTCTTCCTGCGCAAGCGCGGCGTTTCCGTGACGCTGCTGGAGCGCGGCCTGGTCGGCCAGCAGGCCAGCGGCGTCAATTTCGGCAATGTGCGGCGCCAGGGCCGCTTCCTGGCGCAGCTGCCGCTGTCCAACCGCGCCAACGAGATCTGGTACAAAATGAATGAGCTGCTGGGCGAGGACGCGGAATTCCTGCCGTCCGGCCACCTGCGCTGCGCCTACGATTCCGAACGCGAAGCCATCCTGGAGAAATATGCGGGCGACTGCCGCGACTACGGGCTGGAGCTGCAAATGCTCGGCAAGGCCGAAATCCGCAAGCGCTACCCCTGGCTGGGGCGGGAAGTGATCGCCGGTTCGCTGTCCCCGCTGGACGGCCACGCCAATCCCCGCCTCGCCGCCCCGGCCATCGGGCGTGCGGCGGCGCGCCTGGGCGCCCGCATCATCGAGAATTGCGAAGTGTTGACGCTGGAACGCGAAGGCAGCGAGTTCCGCGCCATCTGCGCCGACGGCCGCGAATTCCGCGCCCCGACCATGCTGGTGGCCCGCGGCGCCTGGGGCGACCGCATGAGCGCCCAGATGGGCGAGCCGGTGACGATGGCCGTGCGCGGCCCGCAGATGGCGGTCACCGAACCGGTGCCATACAAGATTGGTCCCGCCATCGGCGTGGCCGTCAAGACGCCCGAGGAATCACTTTATTTTCGCCAGGTCAAACGGGGCAATATCGTGTTCGGCGGCTGCGGCCGCGGCCCGGCCAATGCCGATACGCGCCGCGCCTACGTGCTGCCGGAGATCACGCTGGGCCAGTTCCGCCAGATGGCCCGCCTGGCGCCGCCCGTCGCCAAGCTGAACATTATTCGGGTATGGAGCGGAATCGAAGGCTATATGCCGGACGATTTGCCGGTAATGGGCCCCAGCGTCAAGGTTCCGGGATTACACTATGCATTCGGGTTCAGCGGCCACGGCTTCCAGATTGGCCCTGGCGTGGGTGATGTGATGGCGGAATTGATTGCGACCGGAGCAACTTCTACACCAATCGAGCCCTTTAGCATACGGCGCTTTAACGGCTGAACAACAAATAAATATTCTTTTCCAATAATTCCAGACGGCTGTGCTAGTATGCGGCAGCGCCTTGCGTAGACAGGGCTATTATCTGTAGAAAAGTGAATATTGGAGAAGGAACAGTGAGTATATTCAGAACCAAGAACCTGGACGACATGGTAGCAGCCGCGCGTGCTCCAGGTGGCCTGCGCAAGGTGCTCGGGCCGTTTGACCTCGTCCTGATGGGCATTGGCGCCATCGTCGGCACGGGTATTTTCGTGTTGACCGGCACCGGCGCGCTGACGGCCGGTCCCGCGCTCACTATTTCCTTCGTGGTGGCGGCCATCGCCTGCGCCTTCGCCGCCCTGTGCTACGCCGAATTCGCCTCCACCGTGCCGGTCGCCGGCTCGATCTACACTTATAGCTACGCCACCCTGGGCGAACTGGTCGCCTGGATGATTGGCTGGGACCTGATGCTGGAATATGGCCTGGCCACGTCCGCCGTGTCAGTGGCCTGGTCCGGCTATTTCCAGTCCCTGATCGGGGGCATCGGCTTGCACCTGCCGACCGTGCTGACGGCCGCGCCGGGCGCCGTTCCCGGCACCACCACCCTGTTCAACCTGCCGGCCTTCCTGATCATGATCGTGCTGACCGCCCTGCTGGGCTGGGGCGTGCGCGAATCGGCCCGCATGAACAACATCATGGTGGCGATCAAGATCGGCGTCGTGCTGCTGTTTATCGTTGTCGGTGCGCGCCACGTGCAACCGGTCAACTGGCATCCATTCGCACCGTTCGGCCATACCGGCATCCTGAGCGCCGCAGCGCTGGTGTTCTTCGCCTTCATCGGCTTCGACGCCGTGACCTCCGCCGCCGAGGAAGTGAAGCGTCCGGAACGCGACCTGCCGATCGGCATCATCGGTTCCCTGACCGTCTGCACCATCCTGTACGTGATCGTGGCGGCCATCATGACCGGCATCGTGCCTTACAAGGAATTCCTGGGCATCGACCATCCTGTGTCCCTGGCGCTGCAATATGCCGGTGAAAACTGGTTCGCCGGCTTCGTTTCCCTGGGCGCGATCCTGGGCATGACCACCGTGATCCTGGTGATGGCTTTCGGCCAGACCCGCATCATCTTCGCCATGTCGCGCGACGGCCTGCTGCCGAAGAAGCTGTCCACCGTGCATCCGAAATACGGCACGCCGTTCTTCGCCACCTGGCTGGTGGGCGTGATTTTTGGCCTGATCGCCGCGCTGGTGCCGCTGAACGTGCTGGCTGAACTGGTGAACATGGGCACCCTGGCGGCATTCAGCCTGGTTTCCATCGCCGTTGTCATCATGCGCAAGAAGCGCCCGGACCTGCACCGCGCCTTCCGTTGCCCTGGCGTTCCATACGTTCCGGCACTGGCCGTGATCTTCTGCGTCGTGCTGATGTCCTACCTGGCGGCAACCACCTGGATCGCCTTCTTGGTTTGGCTCGCAATCGGCCTGGTTGTCTACTTTGGCTACGCACGACATCGATCAGCATTGAACATCGCTGCACAAGCAGCGTAAGCTAAGAGGCGGGAGACGATGTCTTCCGCCTTTTTTACTTTTGGGAGGAGTAAAGCATGAAGATGTTCTCCGCAGCAGCCCTGTTGTTCGTAGCCGCAGCATGCCACGCGGCCGACGTTCCCACTACCGGCCGCCCCGCCGCGGATGTCGAACGGGACGCCAACCGCAAGCCCGCCGAGATGCTGGACTTCGCCGGCGTGAAGCCCGGCCAGGTCGTCATCGACTACTTCCCCGGCGGCGGCTACTTCACGCGCATCTTCGCCAACGCCGTCGGCCCCTCCGGCCAGGTCTGGGCCGTGACGCCGCAGGTCGTGCTGGACCGCTTCGCCGACCGCCCGCGCCCCAAGCCAGTCTCCAGTGAACCAGGCCGCTCCAATGTGCATGAAGCCGTCGGCGGCGCGTCGATGAACGTGCCGGTGAAGGCCGACCTGGTGTGGACTTCCCAGAACTATCACGACATCCGCATCTGGGGCGGCGAACAAGGCACGGCGGAACTGAACAAGGCGGCCTTCGACGCGCTGAAGCCCGGCGGCCTTTACGTGGTGCTCGACCACGCCGCTTCGCCCGGCGTCACCGAGGACCTGATGAAGCGCCAGCACCGTATCGATGAAGGCCTGGTCAAGAAGGAAGTGGAGGCGGCCGGTTTCGTGTTCGACAGCGAGTCCCAGGCCCTGCGCAATCCGGCCGATTCGCACACCACCAATGTGTTCGACGCCTCGATCCGCGGCAAGACGGACCAGTTCATCCTGCGCTTCAAGAAACCTGCGAAGTAAGGTACAGGCCCAGTTCCTGGATCACGTCCACCACGGCGCGCTCGCTGTGGGCGACGTTGATGATGACATGGGCCACGCCCAGCGCGCGCAGGCGCAGCAGGTAAGCCAGCAGCGCATTGCGGCCGGTGCGCATGCCCAGCGTGATCGGCTCGGGCGGCGCGTCCGCATCGTGCAGCAGGTCGAGGTTCAGGGACTGGATGAAGGGCTTGGCGCCCGCGCCCCGCTGGGCCAGCGCCTGCTGCCATAGTCCGATGCGCCCCTGCTGCCGTTCTTCTTCCCGATGGTAGGACGCCCAGCCGTCCGCATTCGACGCAATCCACTGCAGCGACTGGCGCGACGTGCCGACCACGATCATCGGCACCGGCGCGTCCGGCGCCACGTGGATGTCGTAGCCGCCCGTGCGGTCGCGTACGGCCACATGCCGCTCGGGGCGCATCGCATCGCGCAACACTTCCCAATGCTTGCGGTAAGTCTCCGTCGCCTCCTCCACCGTGCGGCCGAACGCCGCGAATTCAGCCGGGCGGTCGCCTGAGCCCAGCCCGAGTACCAACCTGCCCCCGCTCAGCCGATTCAGCGACAACGCCGCTTTCGCCAGGTGCAGCGGGTCGCGCAGCGGCAGCACGGCGGCCGCGGTGCCTACTGCAATGGTCGATGTGGCGGCGGCCAGCGTGGCCAGCCAGACGAAGGGATCGTCCAGCGCACTGACGTTGCCCTCCTGCGGGATCATCAGCGGCACATCGCGGCACCACAGCGCCGTGAAACCGGCCGCTTCGGCCGTTTGCGCGATCAATTGTTGTTCTCTCAACTCACCCGGAATGCGCGCCGGCATTGGCGACGGCGTCATCAATCCGAGGGTCAGGCCGGGGCCGATCACCCTGCGCCAGACGGGATTATCAACTTCTGGTGGAAAGTCATTCGTCACAAGCCACCCTTTTTAGCGAATATTGCCGCACCTACACTATAGGCATCAGGCAGTCACTGCTACCAACCTTCAGGAGAATACATCATGAAAACCGCTTACATCGCCGCCGCCATCCTTGCCCTGTCCACCTTTGGCGCTGCCAACGCCCAAACCACCAGTAACGTCAGCGGCGAACTGTATCAAGTCGTTGTCACCGCACCGAAATCGACCTTGACCCGCGAACAGGTGCGCCAGGAAACCATCAAAGCCCTGCGTGCCGGCCAGATCCACAGCGGCGAAGACTACCAGGGCCAGGCTTATGCAGCCAGCCAATCCAAGGTTTCGCGTGAAGCAGTGCGTGCAGAAGCCCGCGCTGCGGCCCGCGCCCATACCCAGAACGGCGGCGAGCTGTATCAATAAGCACCTAGCGCGGCGCCGGCAGCAAGGCCGGCGCCGCCTTGATCACGTAGCTGATGAAATCCCGCACGCGCTTGGGCATCTGGGTGCGCTGCGGATAGTACATATAGACCGACGATGCCGCTGTCGCAAACTGCGGCAGGATCTCCACCAGCTCCCCGCTCGCCAGTTCTTCCCTGATCAGATAAAGGCTTAACTGGCCGATCCCAATGCCCGCCTTCACCGCATCCAGTTCCGGCAGCACGCTGTTGAAATTGCAGACTGAGGGGACGTCCTGGTAGGTCAACTCCCCATCGATGTTCAACTCCCACGGCAGCAGGCGTCCCGTGCTGGGCAGACGGAAGCCGGTGCAGGGATGCGTGAGCAGTTCGGCCAGCGTTTTCGGCTCGCCGTGGCGCTTCAGGTATTCCGGCGTCGCCACGATCGCGAGCGGCAGCGCCGACAGGCGTCGCGACACCACGTTGCGCGAGGGCTGGCCGCCGATGCGGAAGCCGATATCGATCTTTGATTGGACCAGGTCCGTGTCCAGGTCGTCCAGTACCAGGTCGAACAGGATTTTGGGATGCTCCAGACGATAGCTGCGCACCAGCGGCACCAGCATCCTCGCGCCGAGCGAGACGGGCGCCGTGATGCGCACGATGCCTTCGCGGCCATCGCTGCTGGTCCGGTCTTCGTCCAGCACTTCTTCCAGCATCTTCAGCGCGGGCCCGGCCACTTCGAGCAGGCGTGCGCCTTCGTCCGTCAGCTTCAGCGTGCGCGTGGTGCGGTGGAACAGGCGTACGCCCAGGTGCGCTTCCAGCTGCTTCACAGCCTTGCTTAACGCCTGCACGCTCATTCCCACGTCCATCGCCGCCGCGCTGAAGCCTCCGGCCCGCGCCACCGTCGCAAACAGCTCCACTGCCCTTGCCTTGTCCATCGATTGTCGCCTCCCTGCGCCATTTTATCTGTTAGCATGAAGGCATTATGGCAAAACGGCTACTGATCGAAGGGCTGGTACAGGGCGTCGGCTACCGCTATGCGTTCGCGGACGAGGCGGAAGCGCTCGGGCTCACGGGCTGGGTACGCAACCGCAAGGATGGCTCGGTCGAGGCTTGCGTGTGCGGGCCGGAGGGTGCGATCGAGCGTATCGTGGCATGGGCGCACAAGGGGCCGTCGGCGGCGCGGGTCCGAAGCGTCACCGTCGGCGATTCGGACGAGGCAGCGGCCGAGCGCTTCGAAATCCGTCCCACGGCCTAGGCCCTACAGCCAGCGCCGCACGCGGCTGCAGTATTCGCGATACCTGTCCCCGAAGCGGGCCAGCATCGCTTCTTCCTCGAAGCGCACCTGGATCTGCACCAGCAGCTCGCTGGCCGCCCACAGCGCGAACGATGGCCAGCTGGCGATGACCAGGAACTGCCCGGTCATGGTCACGCGCACGCCGAGGTAGATCGGGTGGCGCGAGACGGCGAACGGTCCTCCCGTCACCAGCTCCCCTTTCTCGATGACGCCCAGCGCCCAGCTGCTGCCCATTGCCGCCTGGGCGTAAACGATCCAGACCGGCGCCGCCAGCATCAGCACTACGCCGGTCCAGCGCAGCGCTTCGCTATGGTGCAGCGGCGGGCCGGGGTCGCCGGTGACGGCATACCAGACCAGGAAGGCCGCGTCGGCCATCGGCACCCAGAAGTAGAACCAGCGAGCGGCGAAATCGCGCGGCGTATTGCCGCCCCAGAAGGTGAACGGACTGCGTCCCACGAGCCAGGCGCGCAGGATGACTGTCGCCAGTCCGAATACGATGGCGTGGGCGAGCGGGAAGTATTGCCAGAACATGACGGGTATCATCGCAGAGCCGCCGCGGCGCTTCCACTGAATTCTGTTCAAGATCATCTTGCAGATTGATCGCTTCTGCGCCGGTCGGCAGCGTGGCATTCTTCCGCCATGTTTCGACACGTCTTCAACACTGTTGCAGCCGCGCTGGCGGCACTGTACATCGCAATGCTCATGGAGCTGCCGATGCCGCCGATCGCAATGGTCTGCGTCTTCATTGTCATGCAGCCTTCAACTGGCCAGGTGCTGACGAAGAGCTTCTATCGTCTGCTGGGCACCGTTGCAGGCGCACTGGCTGCCTGCGCGCTCGCCGGGCTTTCTGCGTCCACTGCGGTGTTCCTGGCCGCCCTGGGCGCGTGGGCGGCTTTGCTCACGGCAGCCGCTGCGATCAGCAAGCAGCCGCGCGCTTACAGCATTGTGCTGGCGGGATACACGCCGATTCTGATTGGCGTTCCGGCGCTTTCCCACGAGGGCCACATCCCGCCGGACGCGCTGGCCCGGCTCGCGGAAGTCGCCATCGGCATCCTTTGCGCGGCCGCCGCCGTCCTGCTGAATGGGCCGCCACGCGCTTCCGCCGCCCCAACCGCGCCGCCGCTCGTTCCGAAACCAGCGTCAGCATGCCTGGCGCCTTCCGCGCGCAAGCGCCCTGCATCGGCGCAGTGGGCGTCGGTGCCGATGCCGGGGCTTGGCCGGGC
>DASWYX010000678.1:0-10430 GCA_036404755.1 Pseudoduganella sp. | reverse complement strand
ACGACGAAGCTGCGCTGAAACGCTGCGCCGTCCTGTCGGACGCCGGCTGCCGCCTGCTGGTGGAGGGGGAGGCCGGCATCCACGCGGCGCGCGCCGGCGTGCGCGGCCTGAATGTCGATTGCAGCGCGGCGCTGCAGTCGACATTCAGGCCACGCACGCCGGCGCGCGAGGCGTGGATGCCGGCCTCGCCTTCCACCAGCAAGCGGCAGCCGGCATCGGACAGAACGGCGCAGCGTTTCAGCGCAGCTTCGTCGTCACAGGCGGTTGCGGGAATCGAGAACACGATGCGGCCCGTCGCCAGGCCATCGAGGTGGGACAGCTCCAGCTGCAGCGGGTCGGCCAGGGGAATGATGCAATCGAGGGAAGCGAGGGCTTGCGCGTCCGGATCGGACAGCAGGGATAGCAGCGCACCCGGCGCAACGCCAGGAACGGGCTGGAAGGCCAGCGCCACCCACTGATTCTGGGTGTTGGAAACCGGCTTTAGTCCCACCAGCGGGAACGGGCTCGAATCTGAAGCAAACATCGGTATCTAGGTGTTTTCGTGCAACAATGGTAGTTGAACTGTTAACGGGAGGCAACCATTGGCGCGATACCGACACCGGAAGCTTTAATACAAATCCAATAAAACTTTCCTGATCTTCAGGACTTGTGGAATATAACAGAAATTGCCGAAAACACAGGTTCGCCCGATAGAGTATGCGTTCGAAAGACACCAAATGTGCCTGCCGCGATACACTTCGGGTCACTAAGGGCTAATTATTGCCCGACTGAAACTGCGCGTGCTGGACGGCGAACTTGATCAGCTCGGCCTGCCCCTCGATGCCGAGCTTGCGCTTGATGTTGAGACGGTGGGTTTCCACGGTGCGCACGCTCAGGTCCAACTCGCGCGCGATATGCTTGTTTGACTCGCCGTTGGCGATGTGGCGCAGGATTTCATGCTCGCGCTGGGTGAGCTGGTTATCCTGGTTCTGCGGCTTGGCCAGCTGGGCGGCCAGCGCGGCGCTGTAGTAGATCCCACCGGACATCACGGTTTCAATCGCCACCACGATATCCTTGCCCGGCGCATCCTTCAGCACATAGCCGCGCGCGCCGGCCTGGATGGCTTGCGTCACGTATTCCAGCTTGTCGTGCATGGACAGGATCAGCACCCCGATGCGCGGGAATTGCGCGCGGAACTGGGCGGTCGCCTCGATGCCGTTGGTGCCGCGCATATTGATGTCCATCAGCACCAGGTCGGGCGCACTGCGCCCCGCTTCCTCCAGCGCTTCGGACGCGCTGCCCGCCTCGCCCACCACTTCGAACTGCCCCATCGCTTCCAGCCGCGCGCGCAGGCCGTCGCGCACGAGGGGGTGGTCATCGACCAGCAGGATCCTGATTGCCATTACATTAACTCCGGTTCTCGACGCGGGCTTCCACCATCGTGCCCGCGGGTGACGAGGAAATCGCGAACTGGCCGCCGATCGCCTCCATACGTTCCATCATATTGCGCAAACCGATGCCGCGCTTGGGGTGCCCCGCAATGCCTTCGGCATCGAAGCCGCTGCCATTGTCGCTGATGCGCAGCACCAGGCCATGCTCGTCGCCGCGCAGGTCGATCACGATGTGGGTGGCGCCGGCGTGGCGCTCGATATTGGTCAGCGCTTCCTGGGCGATGCGGAACAGCACCGTGTTGGCCACGTCCGGCAGGCGATCGGTGCAGCCTTCGGCATGGAAGGTCACCGGCGTGCCGCTGTGCTGCTGGAATTCGCCGGAGAGGTGGTCCAGCGCGGCGGCCAGGCCCAGGTCGTCCAGGATGGCGGGGCGCAGGTTGTGCGAGATGCGGCGCACCTCGCCCAGCACATTGTTCAATTGTTCGGCCGTGTGCTCGAACACGGCCTTCGCCTTGTCCTGCTGGTCCGGATTGGAGAGACGGATGATGCCGGCCTCGATCTGCAGCTTGATCGACACCAGCCACTGGCTGATGCCGTCGTGCAGGTCGCGCGACAGGCGCGCCCTCTCCTCTTCCTGCGATTCGACCACGCGCTGGGCCAGCACCTTCAGCTTGGCGTCCGCCACGCGCGATTCCGAGATGTTCAGCGCCATGCCGGAAAAGCCGACGATCAGCGCGCCCATGATGGCGATCAGCGCGATCCACAGCATGGTGCTGCGGATATTGCCGCGTTGCTGGGCATCCACGGTGGCCAGCGCCGCCTCCACGTCGTCGAGGTAGATGCCGGTGCCCATCATCCAGCCCCATTCGGGAATGTGCATCACATAGCCCAGCTTGGGCGCGGACTTGTGGCTGGACGGCTTCACCCATTTGTAGCGCACCAGCCCTCCCCCTTTTTCGGCGGTGGCCAGCAGCCGCTGTATCGTCGGCGCGCCTTCCTCGTCGCGCAGCTCGAACAGGTTCTGGCCCACCAGTTCCGGCTGGCGCGGGTGCATCAGCGAATTGCCCTTCATATCGTAGACAAAGAAATAACCATCGTCGCCGAAACTGAGGGTGGAGAGGATGCGCTTGGCCTCGTCCAGCGTGGCGCGGTCGTCGCGGCCGGACTTGACCAGGTGCGAAATCGAGTGCGAGGCCAGCGCCACGTAGTGCTTCAGCTCCGCCTCCTTGCTGGCCAGGTAGGCCTGCTGGATGGTGGCGCGCTGCTGCATGGCGAGGGTGCGCGCCTGGTATTGCACCGCAATGGCGATGGCGCACAGCGCCACGATCAGGGGCGCAATGGCCAGGAAAATGAACTTATGGCGCAGCTTCATCCCGCGATTGTACGTCCACCTGCCGGACCGGGTCCTACGTAGTAGTACGGATCGGATCTGCGTAGTGCTGCGCTTGTGCGGTGTTATGCGCTTCATGAATACTGTCCATAAGCTGCGCGAAGAGCAGCAACCGGAACCCTGGAGGACACAATGAACCCCGTTTTGAAGAAACTAGGCTGGGCGGCGCTATCGCTGGCTGGCGCTTCCGCACTGGGCGTCGTCGCGCTGAAGCGCGGCGAACCAATCAGCGCTATCTGGATCGTGATCGCAGCCGTCTGCGTTTACCTGATCGCCTACCGCTTCTATTCCAAGTTCATCGCCGAGAAGGTGATGGGCCTGGACGCCAAGCGCATGACCCCGGCCTACAAGTTCAACGACGGCCTTGACCACGTCCCCACCAACAAGAACGTCCTGTTCGGCCACCACTTTGCCGCGATTGCCGGCGCCGGCCCGCTGGTCGGCCCTGTGCTGGCAGCGCAAATGGGCTACCTGCCCGGCATGCTGTGGATCCTGGCGGGCGTCGTGTTTGCGGGCGCCGTGCAGGACTTCATGGTCCTCTTCATTTCGATGCGCCGCGACGGCCGCTCGCTCGGTGACCTGATCAAATCCGAGCTGGGCCCGATCCCCGGCAATATCGCCCTGCTGGGCACCTTCATGATCATGGTGATCATCCTGGCCGTGCTGGCCCTGATCGTCGTGAAGGCGCTGACCGGCTCTCCATGGGGTTCCTTCACCGTGATGGCGACGATCCCGATCGCGCTGTTCATGGGCGTCTACACCCGCTACTTCCGCGTTGGCCGCATCGGCGAAGTGTCGCTGATCGGCTTCATCCTGCTGATGGCGGCCATCTTCGGCGGCCAGTATGTGCAGGAAAATCCGGCCCTGGCGCCGCTGTTCACCTTTACCGGCACCGAACTGACCTGGATGCTGATCGGCTATGGCTTCATCGCTTCCGTGCTGCCCGTATGGCTGCTGCTGGCGCCGCGCGATTACCTGTCCACCTTCCTGAAGATCGGCACCATCGTCGGCCTGGCGCTAGGCATCGTGGTCGTTGCACCGTATCTGCAGATGCCGGCCATGACCAAGTTCATCGACGGCACCGGCCCTGTGTGGGCGGGCAACCTGTTCCCCTTCCTCTTCATCACCATCGCCTGCGGCGCCGTTTCCGGCTTCCACGCGCTGATCTCTTCCGGCACCACGCCGAAAATGATCGAGAACGAAACCCATGCCCGCTTCATCGGCTATGGCGCGATGCTGATGGAATCCTTCGTCGCCATCATGGCGCTGGTGGCCGCTTCCACCATCGAGCCGGGCGTCTACTTCGCGATGAACAGCCCGGCCGCGCTGATCGGCACCACCGCCGAATCGGCCGCCCAGGCGATCTCGCAGTGGGGCTTCCGCGTCACGCCGGACATGCTGCTGCAGACCGCGAAAGACGTGGGCGAGCACACCATCATCTCGCGCGCCGGCGGCGCTCCGACGCTGGCCGTGGGCATGGCGCATATCCTGTCCAACGCCATCGGCGGCAAGGCCATGATGGCCTTCTGGTACCACTTCGCCATCCTGTTCGAAGCGCTGTTCATCCTGACCGCCGTGGATGCGGGCACGCGCGCCGGCCGCTACATGCTGCAGGACTTGCTGGGCGCCTTCATCCCATCGCTGAAGAAGTCCGAGAACACCTTTGCAGGCCTGCTGGCAACCGCGCTGTGCGTGGCTGCCTGGGGTTACTTCCTGTACCAGGGCGTGGTCGATCCGCTGGGCGGCATCAACACCCTGTGGCCGCTGTTCGGCATCGCCAACCAGATGCTGGCCGGTATCGCACTTGTGCTGGGCACCTGCGTGCTGTTCAAGATGAAGCGCTCCAGGTACGCCTGGGTGACCGTGGTGCCGACCGTCTGGCTGCTGATCTGCACCCTGACCGCCGGCTGGCAGAAGATCTTCGACGCCAACCCGAAGGTCGGCTTCCTGGCGCACGCCGCCAAGTATTCCGCGTCGCTGGCCGAGGGCAAGGTGCTGGCCCCGGCCAAATCCATCGAACAGATGCAGCAGGTGATCTTCAACGACTACCTCGATGCCGGCCTGGCGGGCTTCTTCATGGTTGTCGTGCTGTCCGTGCTGGTGTTCGGCGTGCGTACCGCGCTGAAGGCTTACGCCAACAGCAAGCCGTCGCACAATGAAAGCCCGGCGCAGCTGATGCCGGCGGTGCAGTGATGTTCGGCGAGATCGTCAAGGCCGGCAAGTATCTCGGGCAAAGCGTGCGCCTCATGGTGGGCCTGCCCGAGTACGACACCTACGTCGCCCACTGCGAGACCACGCATCCGGGCCAGCCTTACATGAGCTACGAGGAATTCTTCCGCGAGCGCCAGGAAGCCCGCTACGGCGGCGCCGGCAAACGCGGCGGCTGCTGCTGATTCCCGCCCCCACGCGCGAGCCCGTGTCGCATTTGGTGCCTGACGCCAAATACGACACGGGCTCTGCTTTTTGCGCCACCTCAATGTGCAAGATTCCTCGACCGGTATATTTTGCCGGACGGAATGCACCCTTTGGTGGCGGACATGCTCAACTTCGAACGCTCCAGCCTTAGTCGCAAGCTCACCATCATTTCGGTGCTGACCACCGGCAGCGCGCTGCTGCTGGTGTTCCTGGCGTTCGCCATTGCGTCCGTGCTCACGCACAGCGGCGAAGAGCGCAAGCGGCTGGTGTCGCTGGCGGACGTGATCGGCGCCAACAGCGTCGCTCCGCTGCTCTATGCCGACCGCGCCACCGCCGCACAGGCGCTGGCCGCGCTGGAGGTGATGGAGGATATCGAGCTCGCCACGCTGTACGACCGAAATGGCAAGCCCTTTGCCGCCTATCCTTCCGCCGCGCAGCCGGAAGCGCTGGACGCCGCGGACATGGCGCATATTGCGCAGGGCGCCCGGGAAGAGCGCAGCGGTCCGCCGTGGGCGCCGCGCCTGCGCGTCTACCGCGCGGTGCGCGTGCAGCCGCACGTGGTCGGCGTCGTGATGATCGAAGCGGGACAGGGCCGCATGTGGCTCGGCGTGCTGAAGAACCTGGCGGCGACGGGCGTGGCGACGGCCATCTCCTTCGTGCTCGCGCTGGTGCTGTCGGCCCGCTTCCGCAAGAGCATTGCGCAGCCGATCGCGCAGCTGATTGCGGCGTCGGAGAAAGTCTCCACCACCCAGACCTACGCCCAGGTGCAGCACGCGCGCCACGATGAACTGGGTACGCTGATCGACAGCTTCAACGCCATGCTGTGCCAGATCGAGAACCGCGACGGCAAGCTGGCGCAGTACCGCGACCAGCTGGAACGCCAGGTGGCCGTGCGCACCGAGCAGCTGGAGAAGGCCAAGGACGCGGCCGAAGCGGCCAGCCATGCCAAGAGCGCCTTCCTCGCCACCATGAGCCACGAAATCCGTACGCCGATGAACGGTGTGCTGGGGATGACCGAGCTGCTGCTGGCGACGGAGCTGGACGAGCGCCAGCAGCACTACACGACCATGGTCAAGCGCTCCGGCGAGCATCTGCTGGTGATCATCAACGACATCCTCGACTTTTCCAAGGTCGAAGCGGGCAAGATGACGGTCGAATACATCAACTTCAACCTGCGCGAACTGCTGGACGATATCGATTACGTGTTCTCGCCGCAAGCCTCCGCCAAGGGCATTGCTCTCGATTTCGAGATCGCCCACGAAATCCCGGTGGCCGTCTGCGGCGATCCGAACCGCCTGCGCCAGGTGGTGGTAAACCTGCTGGGCAATGCGGTCAAGTTCACGGACAAGGGCCGCATCACGGTCAAGGTCCAGGTCACGGACGAAGACGCGCAGTCGGCGCGGCTGCGCTTCGAAGTGCACGACACGGGCATCGGCGTGGCGCGCGACGCCCGCGCGCGCATCTTCGATTCCTTCTCCCAGGGCGACGGCTCGACCACGCGCAAGCATGGCGGTACGGGCCTGGGGCTGGCCATCTCCAAGCAGCTGGTGGAGCTGATGGGCGGCACGATCGGCGTCGAGAATGCGCTGACGCGCGGCTCGGTGTTCTGGTTCACCGTGCAGTTCGACAAGCGCCGCGTCGATGGCGAGGTGGCGCCGGGACTGCGCGTGCTGCTGGCCGATCCGGATCCCGCCAGCCGCGACGCGCTGGCTGATGTGCTACGGCGCTGGCGCTTGCGCTGCGATGGCGCTTCACGGCCGGACGAAGCCTTGCGCCTGCTGCACGCCGCCGCGGCGGCCGGCGAGCCTTATGACGCGGCGCTGCTGGATATGTCGCAGTCCAGCGGTAGCGGACTGACGCTGGCGGCCGATATCAAGTCCTCGCCCGCCATAGCCGACGTACGCCTGCTGCTTCTCAGCTCCCACCGCGACGCGGCGGACGCCGTGCAGCGGCGCGAGGCGGGCGTGGCCTTCCAGCTGATCAAGCCTGCGCGCGAGCCGGACCTGTATGAGTGCATCGTTTCCCGCATGCGCGCCAGCGAAGGCGTGCGCAGCGCGTCGTCCAGTTCCCAGCGCGCGCCGCGCGACCGGCGCCGGCTGAAGGTGCTGCTGGCGGAGGACAATGCGGTCAACGTCGATGTGGCGTCGGCCATGCTGGAGGGGCTCGGGCTGGACGTGGCGTGCGCGGGCTATGGCGAAGAGGCCGTGTCGGCCGTGCGCGAGAGCGATTTCGACCTGGTGCTGATGGATTGCATGATGCCGCAGATGGATGGCTTTGCGGCCACGGCTGAAATCCGCCGCCATGAGCAATTGCAGGGACACGCGCGGCAGTTGCCCATTGTTGCGATCACGGCCAATGCGCTGGAGGGGGACCGCGAGCGCTGCCTGGCGGCGGGCATGGACGATTACCTGAGCAAGCCATTCAGCCAGCAGGCGCTGTCCACCGCCCTGGGGCGCTGGGTCGCCCTGCCCCGCGCCGCCGTCGCCCACCACGACGATCCGCCCCAGCGCGTGCGCCGCCCCGCGAACACCGCCGCCGCTGCCGCCGCCCCCGTTCCGCCGCGCGAGCGCCGGGCGCCGTCCGCAGTTGCCTCCATGCAGGCGGCCAACGGCGACGCCCTGGCAACACTGGAAGCGCCTGTCGCGATCAACCACCAGGCGCTGAACGCCATCCGCGCCCTGAGTGCGGACAAGGGCGAACAACTGGTGCAGCGCGTGGTCCACGCCTTCATCGACGACACGCCAACGCAGCTGCACGCCCTGCGCCAGGCCATCGACACGACCGACACCAACGTGATGCGGCGCGCCGCGCACAGCCTGAAATCGAGCAGCGCCAATGTCGGTGCGGACGCGCTGTCGAAACTGTGCAAGGAACTCGAACAACTGGGCCGCACCGAATCCACCGAAGGCGCCGCGCGCCTGTTGCTTGAAGCCGAGCATGAATTCCAGGCCGTGCGCCGCTCGCTCAGTGCAATCCTCGTCAAGGGAGTCTAGTCATGGCAGCGCTTCAATCTCCAAAACGCGGCACGGTGCTGGTCGCCGATGACGATCCCGTGATGCGCCTGCTGATGCTGGAGATGCTGTCCCAGGTCGGCCTGGACGCGATCGAGGCGGCCGACGGAAACACGGCTGTCGCCAGCTTCCAGCAAAACGAGCCGGACCTGGTGCTGCTGGACGTGGACATGCCGCAGATGGACGGCTTCGCCGTCTGCCGCGCCATCCGCGCGGTGGAGACGCGGACCACGGTGCCCATCATCATGGTCACCGGCGGCGACGATATCGAGGCCGTCACCCAGGCTTACGAGGTGGGCGCGACCGATTTCGTGTCCAAGCCGATCAACTGGCCCATCCTGGGCCACCGCGTGCTGTATGTGCTGCGCGCCAGCGACGCCATCGTCCGCCTGCGCATTGCGGACGCGCAGAACCGCGCGGTGCTGGCCGCGATTCCGGACACTTTCTTCCGCCTCAGCGCCGACGGCTACTACCTCGACTACGAGCAGGGCCACGATCCGGGCGCCGCCTTCAGCGAAGAATTTTGCGTGGGCCGCCATGTGCGCGACGTGCTGCCGCGCCAGATTGCCGAGCGCCTGCTGGACCAGCTGAAAAGCGTGCTGTCCACGCAGTCGATACGCTCGGTCGATTACGAGCTGACGCGGCGCGGCGAAGTCCACCATTTCGAGGCGCGCCTGGTCAGCACGGCCGCCGGCGGCGAGGTACTCGGCCTGGTACGCGACATCAGCGAGCGCAAACGCACCGAGGAGCAGATCCGCCGCCTCGCCTATTGCGACAGCCTGACGGGCATCCCCAACCGCCAGGCCTTCCTCGAAACGCTGGAGCGCGAACTGGAACGGTCGGCGCGCGAGCAGCGCAAGTTCGCGATCCTGTTCATGGACCTGGACTCGTTCAAGCGCATCAACGACACGCTGGGGCACAATGTGGGCGACCAGCTGCTGCGCATCGTCTCCGAGCGCCTGCATGAGACGATCCGGCCCGGCGACCATGTGGCGCAGCTCCAGTCCAGCCTTGCGCGGCTGGGCGGGGACGAGTTCACCATCCTGATACCTGACCTGGACCGCGCCGAGGATGCGCTCAACGTGGCGCACCGCGTGAAGGATGCGATGCGGCGGCCCTTCATGCTGGAGGGGCATGAGATCTTCGTCACGGTGAGCATCGGCATCTCGCTCTATCCGGAGGACGGCGAGGACTGCAATTCCCTCCTGAAGTATGCGGACACCGCGATGTACCACGCCAAGAACTGCGGCAAGAACAATGCAAAGCTGTACAGCTCTTCGCTGACGATGCAGATCATGTCGCACGTGAAGCTGGAAGTGGGCTTGCGCAAGGCGCTGCAGAACGATGAGCTTTACCTGCTCTATCAGCCGCAGGTGGACGTGCCCTCGGCACAGATCGTCGGCGTGGAAGCACTGGTTCGCTGGCGCCATCCCGAACACGGCATCATTCCGCCCAACGAGTTCATTCCGCTGGCCGAGGAAACGGGCCTGATCGTGCCGATCGGCGAGTGGGTGCTGCGCACGGCCTGCCTGCAGGCGCGCGCCTGGCAGCAGCAGTGCGCGCGTTCGATCCGCATGGCGGTGAACCTGTCGGCGCGCCAGTTCAAGGACGAGAACCTGGCGCAGATCGTGCTGGCCGTGCTGCACGACACGGGCCTCGATCCGCGCCTGCTGGAGCTGGAGCTGACCGAGGGCACGCTGATGGATGATGCGCTGGCCACCCTGGCCACGCTGGAGCAGTTGCGCGGCATCGGCGTGTTTTTGTCGATCGACGATTTCGGCACCGGCTATTCGTCGATGAACTACCTGAAGCGCTTCGATGTGCGCGCGCTCAAGATCGACAAGACCTTTATCTCCGGCCTGCCGCAGGACTCCGAAAACGCCGCCATCACCCGCGCCATCATCGCGATGGCGCATGGGCTCAAGATGATTGTCGTGGCGGAGGGCGTGGAAACCAACGAGCAGCTTTCCCTGCTGCGCAACTTCGGCTGCGATATGGCGCAGGGCTATTACCTCGGCCGACCCTCACCGCAAGAGTCCATCACCGCCATGCTCGCCGCGCCGCAACCCGCCGCGTGAAAACCCGCCCGGGTCGGTTTATGGTTTAGGCCCCGAAGGGGCTGTAGGGCGGATCATTGATCCGCCGTGCGTGCGCACAGATAGCGCAAGACAAGAATCACGTGCTGCGGCGATCCAGCATCGCGCGGGCGATGGTGCCGGCGTCCACGTATTCGAGCTCGCCGCC
>DASWYX010000677.1:0-5900 GCA_036404755.1 Pseudoduganella sp. | reverse complement strand
CATATGCCGGATCGGCGCGATCAAACAAGGCCAGCTGCCGCTGGATGATCTCATCGCTCACCTGGCTCATCGGCCCCGCCAGGTTCTCGAACAGATTCAGCTTCTCCTGCTCCGGGAACAAGCGGAACAGATTCCCCGCCTGCGTGAAATCATCCTCCCCTCCCCGTCCGTCATAGCGCCCCGCGCCGCCGGACAGCACCAGCGGCGGCTCCCCGTGTCCCATGCCATGCGGAGCAGAGCCCCCGGCCTGCACCGCCGCATAATTCTGCTCCGCCCCGCCATTCGCGAAGGCCATCGAACCGTCGCGCTGCTGGTTATGGAAAGGGCAGCGCGGCGCATTGACCGGCAAATGCTGGTGGTTGGTGCCCACGCGGTACAGCTGCGCATCGTGATAAGCAAACAGGCGCGCCTGCAGCATCTTGTCCGGCGAAAAGCCCATGCCGGGCACCACATTGGCGGGCGACAGGGCCGCCTGTTCCACTTCCGCGTGATAATTGACCGGATTGCGGTTCAATTCCAGCACGCCCACGGGAATCAGCGGGAAGTCGCCATGCGGCCAGACCTTGGTCAGGTCGAAGGGATTCCAGCCGGTGCGCGCTTCCCAGTCCGCCAGCTGCTGCTCGGTCGCCACCTGCACTTTCACATCCCAGCGCGGGAAATCGCCCGACGCGATGGCGCCGAACAGGTCGCGCTGCGCGTAGTCCGGATCTTCGCCCGCCAGGCGCACCGCGTCCGCCGCGGACAGGTTCCTGATGCCCTGCCGGGTCTTCAGGTGCCACTTCACATAGACCCGCTCACCGCCATCGTTGATCAGGCTGAAGGTGTGGCTGCCGAAACCGTCCATGAAGCGATAGCCATCCGGCGTGCCGCGGTCGGAGAACAGAATGGTGACCTGGTGCAGGCTCTCGGGCGCCCTGCTCCAGAAATCGAACATCGCGGTGGGCGATTTCAGGTTGGTCTGCGGATCGCGCTTCTGGGTGTGAATGAAGTCAGGGAACTTGATGCCATCCTTCAGGAAGAAGGTCGGCGTGTTGTTGCCCACCAGGTCCCAGTTGCCCTCTTCGGTATAGAAACGGATGGCGAAGCCGCGCGGATCGCGCTCCGTATCCGCACTGCCTTTTTCGCCGCCGACGGTGGAAAAGCGCACAAAGGTTTCGGTCTGCTTGCCGATGCTGGAGAACAGCCGGGCCTTGGTGTACCTGGAGATATCGTGGGTGACGGTGAACGTGCCGTAAGCGCCCGAGCCCTTGGCGTGCACGACACGCTCGGGGATGCGTTCACGATTGAAGTGCTGCAGCTTCTCGATCAGGTGGAAGTCCTGCAGCAGGACCGGGCCGCGCGGGCCGGCGGTGAGGGAATTCTGGTTGTCGGCGACCGGAATGCCGGATGCAGTGGTCATTTTCTGGCTCATTGCCTTCTCCTCTTGCGTTGTGAACGGATGCAAGCATTCTAAGGAGGCAAGACCAATAAATAAATTTGATTGATTCTATCTCATCGATAGCCGTTCGCTAAAAATGTTCGTGGATGGCGATGCCTTCGATCGGGTCCGGCTGCTCCGCCCAGGGCTTGGCCTTGAAGGCGCGCTTGCCGTCCTTGTAGCCGGCCTGCCAGCGCTGACTGATGCCGTCCTGCGAGAAGTCGATGTCCTTGGTGTGGTCTTCGCAATGCAGATGGGGCGCCTTCATCATCACGATATGCATCGACGTGCCGCAGCCCCACAGCGACAACTCGCGCACCTCCGGCGACTGGCGCACCTCCTCCGGCAGCCGCTTGGTCAGCTCGCGGATCACATGGCGCAGGCGGTGCAGCTTGCGCTGTTGCTCCACATGGCTGGCGCGGCTCGCGTACTGGATTTCCTTGTGCTTCTCCAGCACATCGAGCACGCTTTGCGGCTCGCTGCCGTCCGGATTCCACACCTGGACCGAGAAGATCACGGAATCGCGGCGCGGTTCATCGTCCAGCACCGCCTCGATCGGCGTGTTCGAATAGATGCCGCCATCCCAGTATGGCTCCTCGCCGATGCGTATCGCCGGAAAGGCGGGCGGAATGGCGGCCGAGGCCAGGATATTACTGACGTCCAGCGCTTCCTTGCGCGTATCAAAGTAGCGCATCACGCCATTGCGGGCGCTGACCGCGCCCACCGTCAGCCGCGTATGGCGCTCGTTCAGGTACTTGAAGTCCACCAGCGACTCCATCGTGTTGCGCAGCGCGTTGGTGCGGTAGAAGGCGGCGTTCTCGATGCCCACCTTCGCGGCCGGATTCCACCACGTCACCGGATTGGGATCGAAAAAGGCTGGAATGCCCTGGGTGACGGTGAGCGCATTGGCGAACAGGCGTGGCATATTGGGAAATAGCGCCGAGTGCTGCTCCATCGTTTGCCAGAACTGGCGCAGGCGGTTCAGGCGCTGCTCCGGCGGATTGCCCGCGATGATGGCGCCATTCAGCGCGCCGATCGAAGTGCCGATCACCCAGTCCGGCTCCACGCCTGCTTCGTGCATGGCCTGGTAGACGCCGAGCTGGTAGGCGCCCAGCGCGCCTCCGCCCTGCAGCACCAGCACCACTTTTCCCGGCAAAGCCTGCGCTTCCTTCTGTTTCACCACGAGGGTTCTCCTTGTTCAGAGCCGGACCGAAAGCCCGAATGTAAAGCTGTAGTCTGCCGTGCGATGGTTAAGGCCGCGTGACAGGCCCGCGTCCAGCTGGCAATCCTTCGTCAGCAGGTAAGTGCCGCCGAAGTCGAAGCTCGACGTCGTGCCGCCGTTGTGGGCTTTCGCGATTTGCGGCGCCGCGAGCTCGAAGTAAGTGTGCAGGCGCTCGGTCCATCCCCTGTCCAGCGAAACGCCCAGCATGCCGCTGGTGAAGTGGCGGCCCTGCTCATCGCGGTCGGCCACCAGGCCGGGCATCACGCCGATCGACCATTCCGGCGCCAGCTCCCATTCGGCCGTGGCGCGCAGCGAAGGCCGGGTGCCGTTGCCCTTGAAGGCTTGCGAGCCGCTGGCGAAATCCAGCTGGCCAATCACGCCGAAGGCCGGCATGGCGCCCTCGCCATCGCGAACGTGCCACTTCACGCTCAGCGCCGAATCGCCCCAGCCGCGCTCGCGAGCAAAGGCTGCGCCATCGGCGCGGTAGCGCATTCGGCCATCCGTTTGCACGCGCAGCTCAAGGTCGTCGCTGACGCCAAAGCGCAGCAGCAGCGGCGTGCTGCTGGTTCTCTCCTTCAGGCCGGCGTCGCGGTTGCGGTCCTGCGCGAAGCCTGCTTCGATCTGCACGCGGCCTTTGCCCACCACGTCCGAGGAGTCGACAAAGTCCGGACGGTCGGTCGAGATGGCGTCGTCCTCCGCAGCGTTCGCGGCGCCATGCACGGCGACCAGCGCCAGCACCCATGCAAGCTTCTTTGACATTGTGTTCTCCGACCCGGATATGGCTTACGATTATACAAGTCCAACTCTACATGGGAGCGGCCATGCAGCTGAACCATATCGACCTGCCCGTCAGCGATCTGGAAGGCGCGGTCAACTACTTCGAGAAGGGATTCGGCTTCGAGCGGCTGGCGACGCCGGTGCCGGGCATGGCGATCCTGCGCGGCGACGGCGGCTTTGTGCTGGTTCTGAACCAGGCGGACCAGCCCGTGGCCTATCCGCCGGGCTTCCACATCGGCTTCCTGCAACCGTCCGACGAGGCGGTGCATGCGGCCTATCGGCGTCTGGTGGACGCACAGTTGCCGGCGCCAGCGCCGCCGGCGGTAATGTATGGCGTGCTGGCGTTTTACGCCGAGGCGCCCGGCGGCATTCTCATTGAAGTCAGCCATCGGGGCTGATTGAATCAAACGAAAGGCAGAAAAATGAAAAAAGCGTCGTTCGTACTTGTCCTCACCGCAGCACTCGCGGGTTGTGCCGGCACCGGCGAACCGGTGGATGCCGCCGCCTCCATGAAACTCGCCAACACCGATCTCGAAGCGAACACCGGCACGATGATCCGCCACCGCAAGCCGGCGCACGCCACCCAGGTCATGGGCAAGGAAGACGCGGAAGCCCTCGAGCGCAACACCCTGCCCGTGCGCCAGCCCTAGGGCTAGCGCGGCATGCGGCCGGTGCGCAGCAGGTAGGCCCATTCGGCGTTGTCGTTACGCGCCGCGAACTCGCTCGCGGCGTTCCAGTCGTAGGCCACAGCATGGTGTTCTATCGTCCAGCCGAATGGCGCGCGCTGGAAGATGCCGTAGCGTGCGTGCGGCGTGTTGTTCTCGGCGCGGTGATAGAAGGGATGGGTGTCGTCGAAAGCCGGCCAGCCTACGCTACCCGGATTGGCGATCAGGCGGCCATCGTCCAGGCGGACGGCGCGCGGGATGTGGGTATGGCCGCACAGGATCAGCGACGCCTGCGCGTCGCCGGCGCGTTCCAGCACTTCCTCGTGCGTGGCCGCGCGCCTGCCTTCCGGCGTAACGGTTTCCATGAAATAGCGCACATCCGAATCCGGCGCGCCATGCACCAGCAGCACATCGTTCGTGAGGCGCAAGGTCTTGGGCAGATTGGCAATCCAGTCGCGCTGTTCGTCCGTGATGTGGTCGTAGGCGTACCTGTCTTCGACGCTCAGCTTTGCCGGCTCATCTTCCAGCACCTGGCGTTCGTGGTTGCCCGAGATCGTGGGCAAATCCAGTGGCATCAGGCGCTCCGCCGTTTCGCGTGGCTTCAGGGGACTGGACAGGATATCGCCCAGGTTCACGGTCATGTCCACGCCGCGCCGTTCGATATCGGCCAGCACGGCTTCCAGCGCCCACAGATTGCCGTGAATGTCTGAAATGGCGGCGATTCGCATGGCCACCTCCTGCTTTACTCCGGCATTCGCCCGGTGCGCAGGGCGAATGCCCATTCGGGCCGGTTGTTGCGCACCGCGAGGTCGCTGGCGGAATCCCAATCGTAGGCCACGGCATGCTGGGCCACCGACCAGCCGGCGGCGCCGCGTTCGACGATGCAGTAACGCGCATGCGGCGTCAGGTTCTCCGCCTTGTGCGGGAACGGCTGCTCGACCGAGAATGCCTGCAGCCCAACGCTGCCGGGATTGACGATCAGGCGGCCGTCATCCAGGCGCATGCTGCGCGGCAGGTGAGTATGGCCGCACAAGATCAGCGACGCATCGGCATTGCCGGCCCGCTCCAGCACCTCGTTATGCGAGGAAGGACGCGCGCCCTGCTCCGTGACGGTCTCCATGAAATAGATCAGGTCCGAGTCCGGCGTGCCATGCACCAGCAGCACGTCTTCGCCAACGCGCAGGCACTTGGGCAGCAGCCGCATCCAGTCGCGCTGCTCGTCCGTGATGTCCTGGTGGGCAAACAGGTCCGAAGCACCCATGGTGGACGGATCGCCTTGCAGCACCTGGCGTTCGTGATTGCCCGCAATGGTCGGAAAATTGAGGGCCATCAGCCGCTCGGCCGTGGCGCGCGGCATCAGTGGACCGGACAGGATGTCGCCGAGATTGACGACCATATCCACGCCGCGCTGCCCGATATCGGCCAGCACGGCCTCCAGCGCCCACAGATTGCCGTGAATATCCGAAATTGCCGCGATCCGCATGAACACCTCCTTTACGCGGACCACTATACCATCGGCAGCAGGAAGCTGCGGCCGCCTGCCAGCGTGGCGGACGCCCCTTCCGTTTCATCCTTCAGTTGAACGCCGGACAATTGCCGCTTGCGCGACTGGTCCAGCAGGTAGTGCAGGCGATAGGCCGCCGCGTCATACGACAGGCCATCCGGGCGCACATTCGAGATGCAGTTGCGCGCCTCATCGGTCAAGCCCAGGCGGGGCGCCCAGGTCAGGTAGAGTCCCATACTGTCCGGCGAGCTGAGGCCGGGCCGTTCGCCGATCAGGACCACCACCGCGCGCGCCCCCAGCGCTTCGCCGATTTCG
>DASWYX010000676.1:0-10411 GCA_036404755.1 Pseudoduganella sp. | reverse complement strand
GGCCCAGAACTTTTCCGACTCATCTTCCAGCTGATTGATGATGGCCTTCAGCCACTGGCCGCCCTCATCGCGCAGTACCGGGCCGGGAGCGGCAAGGCCGGCCCGGTAGCCCAGCAGAATCTGTTCACAGGCGGCGCGCGGCGAGAGATCGAAGGTATCCGCCAGGCGCACGCTGGTCGCCAGCCGCAGCAGGTCGAGGGAATACGGCATCACGGCCGCGTCGTCGAAATCGTTGGCGCCCCAGACCAGGCGGCCGTCGCCATCGCGCCAGGTGCCGAAGTTCTCGATATGGCAGTCGCCCACCGCCAGCACGGTGGGATCGGCCGCGCATTCGCCTGCAAAATCCTCGAAGCGCTTCGCCCAGCGGAAGTAGGTCGCACGCAGGAAGCGGAAGGGATTCTCGGCCATGCGCTGGTACTTGCGGCGCAAGCCCTCCTCCACCACGTCGCACTGGCCGCGCAGCCAGAATTCGTAGTGCATGTTATCGGCGAAAAAATCAACCATCCTCCCTCCGCACGATCAAAGACGTAGAATTCATTATCCACGAATTTCCCAGCCAGGAGCCAACATGACCTACACCGCTTCCCGCCACCGTTATGAAGAGATGGAGTACCGCACTTGCGGGCGCAGCGGCCTGCAATTGCCGCTGATGTCGCTCGGACTGTGGCATAACTTTGGCGACACCACCAGCCTGGCCACGCAGCGCGAAATGCTGCGCACCGCCTTCGACCACGGCATCACGCACTTCGACCTGGCCAACAACTACGGTCCGCCCTACGGCAGCGCGGAAACCAATTTCGGCCACCTGTTCAAGCAGGACTTCCAGCCCTACCGCGATGAGCTGCTCATTTCCACCAAGGCCGGCTGGGACATGTGGCCCGGCCCCTACGGCCAGGGCGGCGGCTCGCGCAAATACGTGCTGGCCAGCCTGGACCAGAGCCTGAAGCGCATGCAGCTCGATTATGTCGACATCTTCTATTCCCACCGTTTCGACCCGAACACGCCGCTGGAAGAGACGATGTCCGCCCTGGCCCACGCCGTCCAGCAGGGCAAGGCGCTGTATGTGGGCATCTCGTCCTACTCGGCCGAAAAGACGAAGGAAGCCAGGCGCCTTCTGGCCGAGTGGAAGGTGCCCTGCCTGATCCACCAGCCTTCCTACAATATGCTGAACCGCTGGATCGAAACCGAGGGCCTGCTGGATACGCTGGGTCAGGAAGGCATCGGCTGCATCACCTTTACCGCGCTGGCGCAGGGCATCCTGTCGGACAAATACCTGAACGGCATTCCGCAGGATGCGCGCGTCAACCGCCCCGGCGGCGGCTCGCTGAAGGAGCAGCACCTGAGCGAGGAAAACCTGAAGCGGGTACGCGCCCTGAACGATATCGCGAAGTCGCGCGGACAGACGCTGGCGCAGATGGCGCTGGCCTGGGTGCTGCGCGATACGCGCATCACGTCCACGCTGATCGGCGCATCGAATGCGGCGCAGATCCGCGAAAACGTCGCGGCGCTGAAGAATCTCTCCTTCAGCGCCGACGAATTGCGCGCCATCGACGCGCAAGCCCAGGAGGGCAATATCAATTTGTGGGCCGTGTCGTCAAAGCATTGAGCCCGGCGTAGAAGCCCGCGCCCTGCTGCAGGTGGCGTCCGATGTCGAAGCCGCGGGACAGCATCTGCTCCAGGTCGCGCCGCGCAATGCGCATCACATAGCTGCGCTGGTTGGCTACCAGCCGGCTTTCGGCCGGCGGCATGGCGGACGGCACGCCGCCATACCATTTGCCCGGGTCGTCGTGGCCGGACGGCGAGATGCGACCCGCCTGCTCCACCTGCCAGCCGCCATCCAGCAGCACCCACATGTAATCGCCGGCCTCCGCGCCGGTGCTGATCACCTGGCCGGGCCGCGCCTCCCATTCCGTCGAATGCGCGATCACATATTTCAGCTGCTCCCTGTCCAGCGCCGTGAAGAATGGCGTGTGGCGCAACAGGTGCAGGTAGGTCACGGACTGTTTCATTTCCTTCTCCTCGGTGCGGGCGCTTTGGCACACGGTCACAGCCGCCGCAGCCGCCGCATAAGTAACAACGGCCGCAGCGGCCGCAGCGGCGGCACGGCTGCGCAGCATCATGCGCTCACCTTCAGCAGGTCGGCGATGCCGATGCGCTGGGCGAAGTGTTCGCGCACGCGCTCCGCCACTTCCGTCACTTCGGCCGCGCCATCGCCGATAAAGTCCACCACCGAACGGAAGGGACGCGTGCCGTGCGGCAGGCTGACGATGCGGGCGATCTCTTCGCCCACCGCCGCCGGATCGGACTGCGGCGGCGACAGTTCGCTGAGGCGCGCGCCCACCTGGTCCAGCAGGCCGTCGTAGCGGGCGTAGGCGGCAGCGGTCGCCGAGTCGGCCGGCTTGCCCGCCTTGGGGAAGTGCTCGGTGCCGGCGGTGAAGGCGCCCGGCACCACGATCGAAGTTTCGATGCCGAAGCGCGCCAGTTCGTAGGACAGGCTGACCGCCAGCGAATCCATGGCCGCCTTGGCTGCTGCATACGGGCCAAGGAAAGGCGGGAAGCCCCCGCGCACCGTGGAGCTGCTGACCCACAGCAGCAGTCCCCTGCCCTGCCGGCGCAGCACCGGCAGCACGGCGCGATTCACGCGCTGGGTGCCGAGGAAGTTGGTGTCGAACACTTGCGCAATTTCCTCCGGCGTGAAGGCTTCGGTCGGGCCGATGACCAGGTGGCCTGCGTTGTGCACGACCGCTTCCAGGCGGCCGCGGTCGGCGATGATGGCCGCCACCGCCGCATCGGCCGATGCCTGGGACAGCACATCGAGCTCCACCACGCGCACATCGGCGCCGTTGGCAAAGCCCCAGTCGCGCAGCTCGCGCACTTTGGCGGCGTTGCGCCCGGCGATGTCGCGCATGCTGGCGTAGACCACGTGGCCGGCCCTGGCCAGCGAACGCACGGTCAGCGCGCCAATCCCGGTGGCGGCGCCAGTAACGAGAACGACAGATTGCGTCATGATCAGCCTCCTTACACGATGCCGCCGTTGGCGCGCAGGGTTTGCCCGTTGATCCAGTTGCCGGGCGTGACGAGGAAGGCGACGGCGTCGGCGATGTCTTCCGGTTTGCCCAGGCGCTCCAGCGGCGCCATCTTCGCCAGGCGCTCGATCTGCTCCGGCGATTTACCGTCCAGGAACAGGTCGGTGCCGGTGGGACCCGGCGCGACGGCGTTGACCGTGATGTTCTTGCCGCGCAGTTCCTTGGCCAGGATGTTGGTCATCACTTCCACCGCGCCCTTGGTGGCCGCGTAGACCGCATAACCCGGCAGCGCGATACCGACCATGCTGGTCGAGAAGTTCACGATGCGGCCGCCCTGCTGCAGCCGGGCCGCCGCTTCGCGCAGCGTGTTGAAGGTGCCCTTCACGTTGACGGCGAACAGGCGGTCGAAGGTGGCGTCGTCCGTGTCGGCCACGTGCGGCAGGGCCGGCGGCATGATGCCGGCGTTATTCACCAGCACATCCACGCGGCCGTAGCGGTCGATGGCGGCATCGAACAGGCTGCGCACGGCTGCGCTGTCGGCCACGTCGGCCCGCACGGCGAAGGCGCTGCCGCCCCTGGCTTCGATGGCGTCCACCACAGCCTGGGCTTCTTCCTGCCTGCCCGCGTAGTTGACGATGACGGCGTAGCCTTCACCCGCCAGGCGGTGGGCGATGGCGGCGCCAATGCCGCGGGATGCGCCGGTAACGATTGCGACTTGTTTCATGATTTTTCTCCAGTGGTTGAGTTGATGGAGAGAGTTTCGTCCTTTTCCCAAGCTGGATAAATACGGTAAAGTTGCGATAACTATTCAAAAATCCTCAAGAATGGACCGATTCGATGCCATGCGGCTGTTCACCCGCATCGTGGAACTGCGCAGCTTCAGCAAGGCGGCGGACGACCTGATGCTGCCCGCCGCCACCGCCACCCACACGATCAAGCAGCTGGAAGCGCGGCTGGGCGTGCGCCTGCTGCACCGGACCACGCGCCAGGTCAGCCCCACGCTGGACGGCGAAGCCTATTACCAGCGCTGCCTGCGCATCCTGGCGGACGTGGAAGAGACGGAAGCGGGCTTCGGCACCAGCGGCGTGCTGCCCAAGGGCAAGCTGCGAGTGGACTTGCAGGAAACCCTGGCGCGTCACTATGTGCTGCCGCGCCTGCGCGAATTCTTTGCCCGCTATCCGGACATCGACCTGGAAATCGGCATGGGCGACCGCTTCGTCGACCTGGTGCGCGAGGGCATGGATTGCGTGCTGCGCGCGGGCGAACTGCGCGACTCGAGCATGGTGGCGCGGCGTGTTGCCTCGCTGGCCCAGGTCACGGTGGCCACGCCCGCCTATTTCGACAGGCATGGCGTGCCGTCCACGCCCGATGAGCTGACCGGCCACCGCGCCGTCAACTTCTACTCCAGCGCCAGCGGACGCATGCTGCCTTTCGCGTTTCGCGCCGGCGGCGAGATGCGCTACGTGGATTTGCCGGGCAAGGTCGGCGTCATCAATGCCGAGGCGTATGTGGCGTGCTGCCTGAATGACCTGGGACTGATCCAGCTGCCGCGCTACCACGTCGCGGCCCTGCTTCAGGAAGGCGCGCTGCGCGAAGTGCTGGCGGAATTTGCGCCGCCGCCGATGCCGGTGTCCGTGCTGTATCCGCACCAGCGCCAGCTGTCGCCGCGCGTGCGGGCCTTCGTCGACTGGCTGGCCGATGTGATGTCGGCCGCGAATTGACCGGAAGTACGGTGCGGCAGCCGCCGCGCCCTCCCGGTACGATGGCACGGCCACATCGGAAAGGAGAACATTATGCGACTGAAGAAACTGTCGGACCAGGTCATGGTCATCACGGGCGCCACCAGCGGCATCGGCCTGACCACGGCGCGCATGGCGGCACGCAAGGGCGCCAGGCTGGCGCTGGCCGCGCGCGATGAAGCGGCACTGGACAAGCTGGTAGAGGAATTCCGCGCCCAGGGCGTACAAGCGGTGGGGGTGCCGACCGATGTCGGCGACAAGGACGCGGTGGCCAGCCTGGCCCAGGTCACGCTGGCCCATTTCGGCCGCATCGACACCTGGGTCAACAACGCCGGCGTTTCCATTTTCGGGCGCTACGAGGATATTCCCAGCGAAGACCTGCACCGCCTGTTCCAGACCAATTTCTGGGGCGTGGTCAACGGTTCGCTGGAAGCGGCGAAACACATGAAGCGCGAGGGCGGCGCCATCATCAACCTGGGCAGTGAAGTGTCGGACCGGGCCGTGCCGATGCAGGGCATGTACTCGGCGTCCAAGCATGCGGTGAAGGGCTTTACCGATTCCTTCCGCATGGAACTGGAAAAGGAAGGCGCGCCGATTTCCGTCACGCTGATCAAGCCGGCCGCGATCGACACCATGTTCACCGTGCACGCGAAAAACTACATGGACCGCGAACCGAAACTGCCCGCGCCCATCTATGCGCCGGAGCTGGTGGCCGAGTCCATCTGCTATGCGGCCGAGCATCCGAAGCGCGACGTGTTCGTCGGCGGTGCGGCCAAGGCGGTGTCCCTGGGCGGCTTCCACATGCCGCGCCTGTTCGACAAATACATGGAAGCGCTGATGTTCCGCCAGCAGAAGTCGGACTATCCGTCACAGGAAGGCCGGCGCGATGCGCTGCACCGGGCGGACCCGGCCAGCGAACTGCGCCAGCGCCAGGGCATGGATGGCGTGGCCGAAACCTGCGCCTATACCAAGGCCGCGCTGCGTTCCCGGCCGTACAAGCTGGCCGCCCTGCTGGGCGGGGGCGCCCTGCTGGCGGCCTGGATGCTCACCCGCCAGAATCAGGAGCCCGCCGAGGCACACTGATCAAGAGCCGCGCTCCACGTCATCCTTCTCCTTCCTCTCGGGGGAGGAGATGGTTTCGATGTGGTCCACATTGATGTCGGCGCCATCGGGGGCGACCGTGTCGCGCCCGGCGGCGGCCACTTCGCCGGTGCCGTAGGAATCGGAATCGCTGTCCAGATTCGCATCGCCGACGTCCGGCCCGGCGGTGCCGCCGGCCGTGCTTTGTTCCAGGTCATCATACGCGCCGCGGTCCAGGCCAAGATTGTCCTGCTGGGCCAGGCCGGAGCCGCCGGTCACGTCGCTGCCGGAATCGGAGCTGTCGCTGGGGCCCAGGGCCCGGGTGCCGTGCCCTTTGTGCAGGGTACGGTCCTTACTGTTCGGCATATTGTCCGGATCTAAGGTACTGGTGCCAGTCATATCGTCCTCCCTGTTGCAAGTCCATGAGTCACAAGTGGGTCTTGCATTTACTTTAACAAGGAAAAAAATTCGGCGGCGTACCGTATTTTTACTTATTTCAGAAATGTACTATTCAGGTATATACTGTGTTCATCGTAGTTCACTTCTTAGGAGAAATGCCATGAATGCCGCTCACTTCCTGATCGCCACCCTCACCCTGTCCGCCGCCGGCGCTGCCTTCGCCGCCGACAACAGCAACGCCACCAGCACCACCGCCGCTTCCGCCGCCCCCGCTGCCGCTGCCGTGGCCGCCACGCAGAAAACCAAGGGCCTGACCCGTGAGCAAGTGATGGCCGAATTCTACGAAGCGCGCAAGAACGGCACCCTGATCCAGAGCGAAGCCGACCTGGACGTTGCCCAGACCCGCCAGCAAGCCGCCAAGTAATCCGCCGGGCAAGCCAAAATCATGCTGCGCCGCTTCGCCCCCACCGCACTGGCAATGGCCGCGCTGGCGCTGGCCGGCTGTGCCGACATGGGCCATATCCAGCCCCAGTCGCACACGCTGCCCGCCAACGAGCTGAAAGCCGGCAGCGCCATCCACGCCGCACCAGCGGCGGCCTGGCCGACCGAGGCCTGGTGGGAAGCGCTGGGCGATGCGCAGCTGAACCGGCTGGTGCAGGCCGCGATCGCGGACAATCCGACGCTGAAAGTGGCCCAGGCGCGCGTGCGCCAGGCCCAGGCGCTGGCGGGCGTGGCCGAAGCGGCCACCCTGCCCCGCGTCGACGGCAGCGTGAGCTTCGACCGCGAACGCTATTCCGCCCACAGCACGGTGCCGCCGCCGCTGGCCGGCAACTGGGCGTGGCGCAATACCGCCAATATCACGGCGGCGCACGACCTCGACCTGTGGGGCCGCAACCGCGACCTGCTGGCGCAGGCGCTGGACGATGCGCAAGTGGCGTCCGCCGAAGCGCAGGCGTCGCGCCTGACGCTGGAAACGGCCGTGGTGCGCAACTATATCCAGCTGTGGTACGACTACCTGGTGCTGGACCAGGTGCGCGACAGCCTGAAACAGCGCGAAAGAATCCTGGAGATTACCAAACGCCGCCACGCCGCCGGACTGGCCAGTTCGATCGACGTGACGACGGTGGAGACAACGCTGCCGGCCGGGCGGCGCGACGAGGAGCAGATCGAAGAAGCGATCGCCCTGCTGCGCAACCAGCTGGCATCACTGATCGGCAAGGGACCGGGTGACGGCGAATCGATCACCCGGCCCGGGCTGGACCTGCGCGCCGCAGCAGGCTTGCCGAGCACCCTGCCCGCCGAACTGGTAAGCCGCCGGCCCGACCTGGCGGCCCAGCGCTGGCGGGTGGAATCGGCCAGCCAGGGCATCGCGGCCGCGAAGGCCGCGTTCTACCCGAACATCAATATCGTGGCGTTCGCCGGCTTCCAGTCGCTGGGCTTCAGCAAGTTCCTGACGTCCGGCTCGATGGTGCGCGGCGTGACGCCGGCGCTGAGCTTGCCGATCTTTGAAGGCGGCCGGCTGCGCAGCCAGCTGGGCGCGCAATCGGCGAATTACGATGCCGCCGTCGAGCAATACAATGCGACGCTGATCCACGCACTGTTGGAAGTTGCCAACACTGTGACGCAGATGCAATCTAACGAAACGCAGCGTCAATTGGCCACGCAGGCATTGGCTTCGGCACGCCAGGCGCATACCCTCGCGGACCGATCTTTCCGCGCAGGTATAACCGATTCGCTGACCGTGCTGTCCGCCCGGCTGGTGCTGCTGGGCGAAGAACAGCAGGCCGCGCGGGTCGAATTGCAGCGCCTGGACAACTACGCCAGCCTGATGGCGGCGCTCGGGGGAGGCCTAAAAATGCCTTTACCTTAGGTCAACAATAGTAGAATCAGAACTTTCGATCTTGCACAGGGAGTGACTGCAAATGGGCAGTTTTGATGCCACCAACAAGCGCCTGAAGAATATCCATTCGCGCATGCCGGACTTTCCGGAAGACCTGGTCCGCCTGCTGCGCATGACTTACCACGTTCAGAAGCGCATGAAGGACCTGTCCAACGCCGTGTTGCGCAAGTATGACCTGGTGGACGCAAGCTATATGGTCCTGGCCGTACTGTACGGCTCGGAAAACGAAACGTCCACCGCATCCACGCTCGGCGAGGCCTGCATGGAGAAGCCGGCAAACCTGACCCGGGTTTGCAACGACCTGGAATCGCAGGGATTGATCACGCGGGGCAACCGCCCGGGCGACCGCCGTTGCGTGATGATTTCCCTGACCGATGCGGGCCGCACGCTGCTCGAACAGGTGATGCCGGAAGTATGGGAACGCACCACCAAGGCCTATGACGGCTACAACCTGGAAGAAATCCGGGTACAGGAACAGCTGTTCAAGCGGCAGCTGGATAATTTGGAACACAGTTTGTAGAGAAAATGATGACTCCAGCCCCCGCCAACACCAGTAACACAAGCAAGGCGGGATGGCTGGGCAGGCAGTTCAATGATTGGGCTGCCACCGACGGCGGGCGCCTGCTATTTGCGGCCCGTACGCTGGTGGCGGCCTTTTCCGCTTTGTGGCTGGCCTTCCGCCTTGGCCTCGATTCGCCGTCGACGGCGATGACCACCACCTTCATCCTCGCCCTGCCCAGCAGCGGCATGGTGCTGGAGAAGGCCTTCTACCGTTTGCTGGGCACCGTGGTCGGCCTGTGCGCCGCGCTGGCGCTGGTGGGCCTGTTCCCGCAGCAGGCGCCGTTGCTGTTCCTCGGACTGGCGCTGTGGGTCGGCGTGTGCACCGCCGGCGCGGCCATGCACCGCAACCAGCAATCCTACAGCTTCGTGCTGGCCGGCTATACGGCCGTGATGATTGCCGTGCCGGCGCTGGATCACCCGGGCGCCGCCTTCTCGCTGGCCGTCACGCGCGTTTCCGAAGTCGGTCTCGGCATCATCTGCGCGTCCGTCGTCAATGACCTGCTGTTCCCGCGCGCCCACGGCCTGCTGGTGATGCGCACCGTGCAGGCCCGCTTCGAAAGCTTCCTCGGCTTTTGCCAGAAGGTGCTGGCGCACAGCCTGCCGCCGTCGGAGGCCGAAATCGCCCACCTGCGCTTTGCGGCCGATATCGCGGCGCTCGAATCGGGCCGCGCGGCTGCCTTCTTCGAAGCGGCCCATGCCCGTTCGCAAACGCGCCAGCTGCACGCCTTCAACGAGTCGTTCATGACGGCGCTCACGACCTTTTACACGCTGCACCGGCTGATCCACCGCGCCGGCACCCAGCCCGATTCGCCGGTGCCTGGCCTGCTGGAACCGCTGAACCGCCAGCTTGCCGGCGCGCTGTCCGCCGCCATTGCCGCCGCGCGCACGCCGGGCGGCGCGGCGGAAGCCTTCGCCGCACTCGGTCCGCGCCTGCAGGCGGCGATTGCCGATGCGCGCGATGCGCTGGCGCTGGCGGACGCGGACAGCGGTTCGGAAGCGGCGCGCCGCTGGCGCATCGACTTCGATACCGCCGTCGAACTGCTGCAGCGCTTCAGCGCCAACATCGCCGCCTTCGCCCATCTCTATGACGGCCTGGCCCAGCGCCGCCGCATGCAGGTCAGCGAGCCGCAGGCCTATGCGCCGAAAACGCCGCCCGCCATCGTGCTGGCCAGCGGCGCGCGCGCCGGCCTGTCGCTGCTGGCGGCGGCAGCCGTCTGGTACTGGCTGGCGTGGCCGCAGCTGGCCAACTCCATCATCCTGGGCACCATCTTCTGCGCGCTGGCCTCCTCCTCGCCGCGTCCCACGGCCATGGTGAACCAATTGATGACGGGCTTTCTCATCGCGGCGCCGCTGTGCTTTTTCACCGTCTTCGGCCTGGTCGTGCAAAGCCACGACTACCCGACCCTGGTGCTGGCCACGCTGCCCCTGCTGGCGCTGGCGATGTGGCTGATTACCGATCCGAAGCGCGGCGGCATGGGCGTGGGCGTGGCCCTGTTCAGCAGCATGTATATCGCGCCTTCCAACCTGGCCCGCCTGGACGCCGGCAGCTACCTGAATGGCGCCATCTCGCAGATCGTTGGCGTGCTGATCGCCTACCTCGCTTTCGTGATCCTGCTGCCCGAGCATACGATGGGCAACCGCGAGCACGTGGCCGATGCGCTGTGGCGCGAAGCCCTGGACGCCTGCACCGCGCGCCTGCCGCGCCG
>DASWYX010000675.1:0-9627 GCA_036404755.1 Pseudoduganella sp. | reverse complement strand
GGCATAGGCCTGGGCCAGGCGGGTGCCGTAGGAGCCGCCCCAGACGTTGATCTGGTGGTTGCCGAGGTTTTGCCGCACGCGGTCGATGTCGCGCGCCGCCGCTTCCGTGGTGTAGCGGGCGTAGGGTTTGTTCAGCTTTGTGATGCAGGCGCGCGCTTCGGCCACCTGTTCTTCCTCGCTGGCGGTTTCCTCGTTCTTGTCGTCGACCTCGCAATCGAGCTTGCCGGAGAGACCGGTGCCGCGCTGGTCGATCAGCACCACGTCGCGCGTGGCGCGCACCTTGCGGAAGGCGGCGTTCAGCAGCGGCACCAGGTCGCTGCCCGCTTCGCCCGGTCCGCCGGCCAGTATGAACAGCGGATCACGCCGGGCCGATTCGCGCAGGGCGGGAGCGACGGTAACGTGCAGGTTGAGGGTGGCGCCGGGCTTGTCGTAATCCAGCGGCACATCGAGCCGCACGCAGCGCAGGGCTTCCTCGATGCCGGGCAGGTGGCAATCCTTGCCGGGCAGGGGCGCGGCGGCCGCGCTGGCGAGTGCAGGCAGCAGGGACAGGACCAGGGCTGCGGAAGTGGCGGCGGTCCGGCGGGGCGGTAGATGGAGCATGGTCGGCCCTCGAATGGTTGGGCTTCCATGGTAGCCCGCGCAATATCTTCTTGGCAACGAATCGTGCATTGGCGGACGCCACTGTGCGGCTTGACAGGTTTGCGCCAGCCGGGCTATAATCATCAGCTTTCCGTTCGCTCAGGAAAAGTACACAAGAAGGCTGCGTCCGCTGCAACACCAGGGCGGAACCACCATATGAGCGTTTTTAATCTTTCACAGAAAGTCAAAACATGAAAACTTTTTCCGCTAAGGGCCATGAAGTCCAGCGCGATTGGTTCGTGATTGACGCGACGGACAAAGTCCTCGGCCGTGTTGCCAGCGAAGTGGCACGCCGACTGCGCGGCAAGCATAAGCCAGAATTCACCCCTCACGTTGACACCGGCGACTTCATCGTTGTCGTGAACGCAGGCAAACTGCGCGTGACCGGCACCAAGGCAACCGAGAAGACCTACTACCGTCACTCCGGTTACCCGGGCGGCATCTACGAGACCAACTTCCTGAAGATGCAACAGCGCTTCCCGGGCCGTGCCCTGGAAAAGGCTGTCAAAGGCATGCTGCCGAAGGGTCCTCTGGGCTACGCCATGATCAAGAAGCTGAAAGTGTACGCTGAGGGTTCCCACCCGCACGCTGCCCAGCAACCTAAAGCACTCGAATTCTAAGGAACTGACATGATCGGTAACTACAACTACGGCACCGGCCGTCGCAAGAGTGCAGTTGCTCGTGTGTTCATCAAGGTCGGCACTGGCCAGATCATCGTGAACGGCAAGCCTGCTTCGGAATACTTCTCCCGCGAAACCGGCCTGATGGTGATCCGTCAGCCGCTGGAACTGACCGGCAACGTCGAGCGTTTCGACATCAAGGTAAACGTGCATGGCGGCGGTGAGTCCGGCCAGGCAGGTGCAGTGCGCCACGGCATCACCCGCGCCCTGATCGACTACGATGCAGGCCTGAAGGGCGATCTGGCCCGCGCCGGCTTCGTCACCCGCGACGCTCGTGAAGTTGAGCGTAAAAAAGTGGGTCTGCGCAAAGCACGTCGCGCAAAGCAGTTCTCGAAGCGTTAATTCGTTTCCTGCAGCGTTTATCGCTGTGCAAAAAAGGCCGCTGGTTCGCTCCAGCGGCTTTTTTCATCTGCGCGCCATTTTTGCATCGCTGATAAAATGAGCGTCCCGTGGGCGGCGGATCAATGATCCGCCCTACAGCCCTTCGGGCCCGAAACTGGCCAAGTGTTGCAGCGTAGGGCGGATCATTGATCCGCCGTGCATGCGCCGCTGCCGGCCCAGAACTTAATGAACAAACGATAAAGGTGAAGGAAAAAACATGATCAAAGTTGGCATCGTCGGCGGCACCGGATACACCGGGGTGGAATTGCTGCGACTGTTGGCCGTTCATCCGCAAGTGCAGCTGACGGCGATTACGTCGCGCAAGGAAGATGGTGTGCCAGTTGCCGATATGTATCCTTCCCTGCGCGGTCGCGTGAACCTGGCGTTTTCCGCGCCGGACAAGGCCGACCTGACCCAATGCGACGTGGTCTTCTTCGCCACCCCGCACGGCGTGGCCATGGCCCAGGCGCCTGAGCTGCTGGCGAAAGGCGTCAAGGTGATCGACCTGGCGGCGGACTTCCGCATCAAGGACCGCGCCGTTTTCGAAAAGACCTACAAGATCGACCACACCGCGCCTGAGCTGCTGGAACAGGCCGTGTACGGCCTGCCTGAACTGAACCGCGACGATATCAAGGCGGCCAAGCTGATCGCCAACCCGGGCTGCTACCCGACCACGATGCAGCTGGGCTTCGTGCCGCTGCTGAAGGCTGGCCTGATCGACGCCGGCCACCTGATCGCCGACTGCAAATCCGGCGTGTCCGGCGCGGGCCGCAAGGCCGAGATCGGCATCCTGTTCTCGGAATCGTCCGACAACTTCAAGGCTTACGGTGTAGGCGGCCACCGCCACACCCCGGAAACCACCGCCCAGCTGCAGCGCTTCACCAGCGAGAAGGTCAACCTGATCTTTACGCCGCACCTGGTGCCGATGATCCGCGGCATGCATTCGACCCTGTACGGCCGCCTGACCAAAGAAGTTTCCAACGAAGAGCTGCAGAAGCTGTTCGAAGACGCGTACAAGGACCAGCCTTTCGTGGACGTGATGCCGTTCGGCTCGCATCCTGAAACCCGCTCGACCCGCGGCGCGAACATCCTGCGCCTGGCGCTGCATCGCCATGGCGATACCGTTATCGTGCTGGTGGTGCAGGACAACCTGGTCAAGGGTGCGTCCGGCCAGGCGGTGCAGTGCATGAATCTGATGTTCGGCCTGCCGGAAGGCATGGGCCTTGAAAACATTGCCCTGATGCCCTAACTGACCTGGGTTAGCGTGGCTGGACCGGTCCCAAGCGGCCAGCCACCGCATGGTCTATAATGGTTCAACTGAATTTAGCTAGGAGTAACACATGACTGCAGTAGCCGAAGCGCAAGACGTGATCCCGGCGCCGATCGTATTCACCGACGCGGCCGCTGAAAAGGTAGCGCAACTGATCGAAGAAGAGGGCAACCCGGACCTGAAGCTGCGCGTATTCGTGCAGGGTGGCGGCTGCTCCGGCTTCCAGTACGGTTTTACCTTCGACGAAATCGTCAACGAAGATGACACCACGATGATGAAGAACGGCGTCCAACTGCTGATCGACTCGATGAGCTACCAGTACCTGGTAGGCGCCGAGATCGACTACAAGGACGACCTCGAAGGCGCCCAGTTCGTCATCAAGAACCCGCAAGCCACCTCGACCTGCGGCTGCGGCTCCTCCTTCAGCGTCTAATTCCCCCACCCTGGGGTCAAATCCGACAATCGGACGGGGGCGCCGAGCCTCGGCCTCAGCGGTTTACCGCGGGTATAGCGCGCCGAGAATGCGCTCGCCCCGCGCTCCCGTCACGGCCGGCAGGTTGCCCGGCTGACGCTCCCCGAACCTGAACGCCAGCCACGCAAAGGCCAGCGCCTCCACGCGATTGGGCGGCACGCCCAGCGCATCCGTCGTCTTCACTGAGACATTCCCTCCCAGCTCCGCCTGCAGTTCGCGGATCAGCGTCGCGTTGTAGGCCCCGCCGCCGCAGAGGTAGACGGCTTCCGTCTGGTATTCCTTGATGGCGTTGGCGAGGCTGACTGCCGTAAGGCGGGTCAGGGTGAACATCACATCCTCCGGCGCGGCGCCGGCAAACGGCGCCAGGCGGGCATCGAGCCAGTCCGCATGGAACAGGTCGCGGCCGGTGGACTTGGGCGCGGGCAGGGCGAAGTAGGGCTCGGCCAGCAAGGCCGCCAGCAGACCCGGCACTTCCTTGCCGGTCGCGGCCCAGGCGCCATCCTCATCGTATTCCTTGCCCAGGTGGCGGCCGATCCACGCATCCATCAGCACATTGCCGGGACCGGTATCGAAACCGGTCACGTGGCCGTCCGCATGCAGCACCGAGATATTGCTGATGCCCCCGATATTGGCCAGCACGCGCGTGCGTCCCTTTTCGCCAAACATGGCGTGGTGGAAGGCGGGCACCAGCGGCGCGCCCTGGCCGCCGGCGGCGATGTCGCGGCTGCGGAAGTCTGCAATCACGTCGATGCCGCACAGCTCGGCCAGCAGCGCGGGGTTATTGGTCTGGCGGGTGAAGCCGAGTTCGGGACGGTGGCGGATGGTCTGGCCATGCACGCCTACGGCGCGCACGTCAGCGGCTTTCATGCCGGCCTTAACCAGCAGGTCGGCGACGCACTCGGCATAGATCGCGGCCAGCTGGTTCGCGGCCAGGGCCTCGCGTTCGAGTTCGTTGGGAGAGGCGGCTTGCAGGGCCATCAGCTCGGCCCGCAATGCGGCAGGAAAGGCGACGTAGGCGGCAGACATGGTGCGCGCGGCGCCTGCCCAGAAATCGACCAGTACGCCGTCGACGCCGTCCAGGCTAGTGCCGGACATCAATCCGATATATAAACTCATGCAGTTCTCCCCGACAAAGTTGCACGTATTGTGCACTATGTCGGGGGGCCTGCAAAAGATCAGCTCGCGGCTCGGCGCCCCCGTCCGAATGTCGGATCTGACCCCAGGGTGGGGGACGGGGTTATTTGGCGGCGAGGGTACTGGTGGAGCCGGCCGGGCGCAGCAGGGCGAAGCGGTGGATCATGTCGCCGGCCACGGTCTTGAAGCGGGACATTTCGGAAGCGGTCAGCGGAGCCTGGGCTTCCACGTTCAGCTTGCCCGGGTCCTTCGCTTCGCCGCCCACGCGGAACTCGTAGTGCAGGTGGGCGCCGGTGGACCAGCCCGTCGAGCCGACATAGCCGATCACATCGCCCTGCGACACTTTCTGGCCCTTCTTCAGGCCGGAAGCGAAGCGGCTCATGTGAGCGTAAGCAGTCGAGTAGTTATTCCAGTGCTTCAGCACGACCACATTGCCGTAGCCGCCTTGCTGGCCGGCGAAATCGACGGTGCCGTCGCCCGCGGCGCGGATCGGCGTGCCGGTTGCGGCCGCAAAGTCGATGCCCTTGTGCTGTTTCCAGTTGCCCGAGATCGGGTGCACGCGCATCGAGAAGCCGGAAGAGATACGCGAGAACTCCAGCGGCGACTTCAGGAAGGCCTTTTTCAGCGCCTTGCCGTCGAAGCTGTAGTAGCCGCCCTGCTTGGTCACCGGATCTTCAAACCACACGGACTGGTAGGTCACGCCCTTGTTGGTGAACTCGCCGGCCAGGATGCGGCCTGCGCGCACAAACTCGCCGTCCTGCCAGAAGGTTTCGTAGACGACGTTGAACTTGTCGCCGCGCTTCAGGTCGGAGCGGAAGTCGATGTTGGTCGAGAACATTTCCACGATCTGCGCGACCACGGAATCCGGCAGGCGGGTGCCGTCTGCGCTCGAGTCCGTTGCAGCGAACAGGGTGGTGGTGATGTCGCGGGCATGCATTTCGACACGGCGTTCCAGCTGTGCGGGAGCTTCTTCGGCCGTGAAGCCGTCGCCCTTGCGGGTGACGGAGATATTCTTGACAGGGTTATCCTTGCCGTCGACCACGGTGGCGCGCAGCCACAGCAGGTTGCCGTCTTCGTCGGTCTGGGCCTGCACGCGTTTGCCGGTGCGCAGCTGCATCACGCCTTTCGCGACCTTGTCCTTCTTGATGAAGGTTTCGGCGGCGTCATCTTCCACTCCGAGGCGCGTCATCAGGGTGGCGAGGGTGTCGCCGGCGCGGATCTTCTCTTCGTGGATGTAGGTCTGGGAGCTTTCTTGCTGCTGCAGGGCCGCGATCTGGGTGGACAGGTCGGGCAGCTGGATATCCTGGGCAATGGTCTTGACGGGCAAGTCACTCGCGTCGGGCGCGAGGGGAGCAACACCGGCGGCACCAAAAGCGCAAACTGCCAGGAACAGGGCAGAGGCGCTGATGATCCGCGCCTTGCGCGTCGAACCTAGCAGATTGTACAAGCCGGAGCTCGTGAACTTGTTTATAGGGTTCATGCAATCAGTTAAAATTTGCCGCTTGAACTTTTAGAATCTTGTTATTTCGATCTAAGTTATTGATTTGTCTCGTTTTCGTCTGGCGGTATGGATGGGATCGCGCATTATAACCTAGTCCGAAGCCGTGCCAACAATTTGAGAGAATTTCGTTTAAACATGGATACCAACACCGCTTCGCCACAAAAGGCGACCGCAACCATCCTGCCGTTGTCGGACAACGTACAGGAAGCACTCGCCATCACCAAGCGCGGCGTCGATGAACTGATCATCGAAAGCGAGTTTGCCCAAAAGCTGGCGCGCTCCGAACAAAGCGGCGTGCCGCTGCGCATCAAACTGGGCCTGGATCCAACCGCGCCGGACCTGCACCTTGGCCACACCGTGGTGCTGAATAAAATGCGCCAGCTGCAGAACCTCGGCCACCAGGTGATCTTCCTGATCGGCGACTTCACGTCGATGATCGGCGACCCTTCCGGCCGCAACGTTACGCGTCCGCCGCTGACGCGCGAGCAGATCGAACTGAATGCGCAGACTTACTTCAAGCAGGCATCGCTGGTGCTCGACGCTTCGAAGACCGAGATCCGCTACAACTCCGAATGGTGCGATCCGCTGGGGGCGCGCGGCATGATCCAGCTGGCGTCGCGCTATACCGTGGCGCGCATGATGGAGCGCGACGACTTCGCCAAGCGCTTCAAGAACGGCACGCCGATTTCCGTGCATGAATTCCTGTACCCGCTGATGCAGGGCTACGACTCGGTGGCGCTGAAGGCCGACCTGGAGCTGGGCGGCACCGACCAGAAGTTCAACCTGCTGGTGGGCCGCGAGCTGCAGAAGGACTATGGGCAGGAGCAGCAGTCGGTGCTGACCATGCCGCTGCTGGAAGGCCTGGACGGCGTGGACAAGATGTCCAAGTCGAAGAACAATTACATCGGCATTACCGAACCGGCCAACACCATGTTTGCCAAGGTGATGTCCATTTCCGATGTGATGATGTGGCGTTACTACGAGCTGCTGTCGTGGAAGTCGATCGAGGAAGTGGCTGGTCTGAAGAAAGCGATCGAAGGCGGCGCCAACCCGCGCGATGCGAAAGTGGCGCTGGCGCAGGAAATCGTGGAACGCTTCCACTCGCGCCAGGCGGCCGAGGATGCGCTGGCCGACTTCGTCAACCGCTCCATGGGCGGCATTCCGGATGATGTGCCGGAAGTGGCCGTGTCCGGTGCGCCTCTTGGTATCGGCCAGCTGCTGAAACAGACCAATCTGTGCGCCTCCACTTCGGAAGCGCTGCGCATGATCGACCAGGGGGGCGTGCGCATCGATGGCGCCGTGGTCAGCGACAAGGCACTCAAAGTCGAGGCCGGCACCTTCGTGCTGCAGGTCGGCAAGCGCAAGTTCGCGAAAGTGACCCTGTCCACATGATCGGTCTGCTGCAACGCGTATCGTCCGCCATGGTTGTCGTAGATGGCGCTACCATTGGCGCTATCGATGGCGGATTGATGGTGCTGGTGTGCGCCGAGAAGGGCGATACCGAGCGCGAGGCGGACCAGTTGCTGGCCAAGCTGTTGTCGTATCGCGTGTTTTCCGATGACGCTGGTAAGATGAACAGGTCCGTCACCGATGTGGCGGGTGGCCTGCTGCTGGTGCCCCAGTTCACGCTGGCGGCGGATACGAACTCGGGCACGCGCCCTTCGTTTTCGCCTGCCGCGGCGCCGGCCGATGGACAGCGCCTGTTCGAATACTTCGTGCGCCAGGCGCGCGCGAAACATGCTGTGGTGGAGACGGGGCAGTTTGGCGCCGACATGAAGGTGTCGCTGACGAATGATGGCCCGGTTACTTTTTGGTTGCGGGTGGGGGCTAAAACCTAAACCCGGGTCAGACCCGAGGGTCTGACCCTTGGGTCTGACCCAGACTTTCGGGTTCATATATGAAGCTCTGGAGCGATACTTTCAAAGACGGCGAGGCCATTCCCGGCGCGAACGCCTTCGCAGTTAAGGACCCGGCCACGCACGTGCGCCTGTCGTCCAACCGCAATCCTCACCTGGCGTGGAGCGAAGTGCCGGCCGGCACTGAATCGCTGGTGCTGGTGTGCATCGACGGCGATGTGCCGACTGTCGGCGACGATGTCAACCAAGAAGGCAGGACGCTGCCGGAATCGATGCCGCGTGCGGACTTTTTCCACTGGTCGCTGATCGACATCCCACTGAAGCGCACGTCCATCGCGGAAGGCGAGTTCTCGTCCGCCGTGACGCCGCGCGGCAAGACGGGGCCGTCGGTCGAGGGCAGCCGCGAGGCGCTGCGCCATGGCGTCAACGATTACACCGGCTGGTTCGCGGGTGATGAAGACATGGCTGGCGACTACTATGGCTACGACGGCCCGTGCCCGCCATGGAATGACGAGCGCGTGCATCACTATATATTCAGGCTGTACGCGCTGGACATCGCGCGCCTGCCGCTGGAAGGCCGCTTTACCGGACCGGATGTCTGCAAGGCCATCCACGGTCATATCCTCGACGAAGCCCAGATCATCGGCACTTATACCCTGCGCTAAATGAAGACTAGTATCATCCTGATCCGTCACGGCGAGACGGAATGGAACGCCGTGCGCCGTCTGCAGGGCCATATCGACATTCCCCTCAGCGAGGTCGGCCAGCGCCAGGCGCTCGCGCTGGGCCGCGCGCTGGCGGGCGAGCCGATCGACGCCATTGTTTCCAGCGACCTGGGCCGCGCCCGCCAGACAGCGGAAGCGGTCGTGGCGCACCATGGCCTGCCGTTGCAGACCGACCCGGCCCTGCGCGAGCGCGCCTATGGAGTGTTCGAAGGCTTGCTGTACACGGAAATCGCCGAACGCTACCCGATCGAATTTGCCGAGTGGCAAGCGCGCGACGTCGATTCCATCATGCCGCACGGCGATCGCCTGGCTGAAAGTTTCCGACAGTTTTACGAGCGCAGCACCGGGGCGATCGTCCGCTGGGCCGCGCAGTGGCCAGGGAAAACGATTGCCCTCGTTGCCCACGGCGGCGTGCTGGAGTGCGCCTACCGGGCCGCGAACCAGATGGCGCTGGATAGCCCGCGCGACTTCCAGGTGAAGAATGCGAGCATCAACCGTTTCACGATAGAAGCAACTAAGCTCGCCCTCGAGCAATGGGGCGACGTAGCACATTTACAAGCGGCCGCCATCGACGATTTATAGGGTGGAGCGTTGTCATCGAACGTCGCACGTTCGTACACTATTTTTCCTGAGGAAAATAGTGTTTCATAACGTCCAAGCTGCACACTTGCCGTTTAAATAAAAAATAGTGCTTATATTTTGTGCAGAGCTTCGGTTAGAATAATCGGTTTCTTCGCTCAGTTCTTGGAAGTCGCCAGTGAAAATCGGCCCGCATTTACTCCGAAATAACGTTTTCGTTGCCCCCATGGCGGGCGTGACGGATCGCCCGTTCCGCCAGCTGTGCAAGGAGCTGGGCGCGGGATATGCGGTTTCCGAAATGGCAGCGTCCAATCCGCGGCTGTGGGCCAGCGAGAAGAGCTCGCGCCGTATCGACCACGCGGGCGAGATGGAGCCGAAAGCCGTGCAGAT
>DASWYX010000674.1:0-2465 GCA_036404755.1 Pseudoduganella sp. | reverse complement strand
TTAGCCCTGCACCAGCTTCTGCAAAGCATCCGGCTTGATGATAATCAGCTTATGCGTCCCCTTCTGGATAATGCCCTGCTGCACCAGCGTGAGCAGCGTGCGGGTCACGGTCTCGCGGCTGGTATTGATCATATTGGCAATATCCTGATGCGTCGGCAGGTTTTCAACCACGTGCACATCGCCGCCATCATCCTACTTCTTCATCAGATCCAGGAAGGTATAGATCCGGCGCGAGGTATTGTGAATGGACAGCAGCGCCCTAAACTCCGAATCCCGCTGCACCTTCTCAGCCAGGAACTTCAGCATCTGATTCGCCACGGACGGCGAGTGTGCGAACAGGTGCAAGGCCGTCGCCCGCGGCAGCAGCGCCACCAGCACGGGCGTCAATGCCACCACGGACGCCGAGCGCAGCGAGCCGTTGATGACGGCGATCTCGCCGAAGAAGTCGCCCGGCTGCAGCATGCGCAGGCCGATCGCGCGTCCGTCCTCGGTAATGTCGATCACCTGCAGCGAGCCGGTCAGCAGGAACAGCAGGGAATCGCCTGGCGCGCCTTTTTGCAGCACGATGTCGCGCTTGGCGTACTGGCGGATGCGCAGGTCGGTCTTCACGCGCTGCATTTCCTCGTCGCTCAGCTGCGAGAGGAGGGGGATCTTGCGCAGGTGGATCTGCAGGTTGACCTGCTGCGGTTCCGGCGCGGCCGCGACCTCGGCCACGGCGGCAACCTGGGCTGCCTCCGCCGGCGGGATCAAGTCCTTCTCCGATGCTTCCTGAAGTTTTTTCTTGCTCGTCGTCATTGTTCAAATAGCTTGTATAAGCAGGATGACTACTGCCGCCACTGCAATTCCGGCAACATTGGCCCCCAGGTCACGCCAGCTGAAATTGCGGCCGGGAACCAGCTTTTGCAAGAGCTCGATGAGCCAGCCGCCGACCACCAGTCCCGCCAGCCAGTACAGCAATTCGCCCCAGCCGGACGCCACGCGCCAGGCCAGCAGCGTCAGTCCGCCAAAGGCCAGGAAGTGCAGCAGTTTATCGTTCGGCAGCGGTGGCAACCAGGCCGCCGGCAACAGGCATCCAACCGAGACAGCGCCCAGCGCCAACAAAAAGACAAGCAGTTCCCAAGCCATAAAGCCTAAATCCGAGTTTGATGCAGAACGGCCGATCAGAAGTTGTCCCAGCGTACGCTGAGCTGGAGGGCGTGGCTGCTGTATTGGAACAGCGAAATGTTCTCGCGGTTGCGGACCACGCGCCCTTCCAGGTGCAAACTCACGTTCGGACGGAAATACCACTGCACTGCGGCGCGTCCGCTGGAGAGGTTCTGGCGGCGCGCCACCTCAATCAGGCCCGGCGAGTAAATGCTATCGCTTTGCCAATGCTGGTGCGTCAGTCCGGCTTCTGCATACCAGCCGGAACCGAGCAGAGTATACCATTGCAGACTTCCGAACCAGCCACTGCGATCGCCGCCCGGCCGCGCGTCGACGCCGTGATCGCGCAGCTTGCTCACGGTAAATTGCACCTGATCCCGCTTGGCGCGATAGGTGAAAAGGGTGCTCAATTCGAGCGTTGTGGCGTCGTAGGCGGTGCGTGTCGGATATGCGACATGACTGATATTTCCGGCAACAGCAAAGTCCATCCCGGCCGGCAGACTGATTGGCGGCGAGGCGCGTAGCTGCAGTTGCTGCTGGCGCTGGTAGAGTTGCTTGTCCAGCATCGCCGCGCCGAAAGCGGCCGTGGCGCGCGTGCGCCAGCGGCCGATGTTCAGCGAGTGCTCCACGCCGACCAGCACGGTGGCCGTGTCCTGCTCGTGGATATTGTCGTTGCGGCGCACGTAGCCCTGGATGATGCCCAGCGTGCCGTAAGTGTTCATCGGACGCACGTAGGAGCCGGTGAGCACGTTGTAATCGTCCGCCTTGGGCAGGAATTCGGGCGACAGCTCCAGGTCGGTCTGGTTGCTGCCGGTGCCGATCGTGAACGTGGAATCGCTGGCGCCCTGGTTCACGTTCGAATCGCGTCCACGGCCAGCGCTCAGCAGCCACGAGGCCGGGCGCACCGTCGGCCTGGCGCAGCCGGCGGCGCGGTGCGAGGCGATCACTTCCATGATGCCGGGCGGCGGGTCGAAGCGCTCTTCCACGGTCTTGAACAGTTTTTCCGCCGCGTCCGCGTTGCCCAATTCGCATTGCGTGATCGCTAATTCCAGGAAGGCGCCGGCGTGACGCGGTTCCTGCGCGATGAAGCGCTCCAGCAGCTCGGCCGCGTCCTGCAGACGGCCTTCGGCCACGGCGCGCAGGGCGGAGCGGTAGAGCTCCTCCTGCTTCACTGGCTCGTACTGCGGCGCTGGGCCTTCGCCTGTTCCAGCCGCTGTGCCTGTCGCTGTTGCTGTTTCGGACGCTGGCGCCGCTGCTGCTTCCGCCGCCGGCACCGCCCCTGCCTCGGCCGGAAGCGCCGCCACCGCGCCATCGGCTGCGCG
>DASWYX010000673.1:0-10564 GCA_036404755.1 Pseudoduganella sp. | reverse complement strand
CAAACGGCGGATCAAAACGATCCGCCCTACGCTTCAACAAAGGCCGGTCGTTACCTTTACAGTTGTTCGAGCACGAGCCTGGTGGCAGCGGCCAGAAATGCGACGGGATTGTCGGCCTTGGGCTGGTTGCGGCGCAGGTAGATGGAGAGCACGATGGGCGCGCGGCCGGCGGGCCAGATCACGCCGATGTCGTTGGTGGCGCCGTAAGGACCGGTGCCGGTCTTGTCGCCGACCTTCCAGCCCGAGGGCACGCCGGCGCGGATGCGCTCATCACCCGTCGTATTCCCGATCAACCATTCCTGGAAGCGCGCCTGCTGGGTAGCGGGCAAGCCTTTGTCCAGCGCCAGCTTGCGCAAGGTCGCGGTCATGGCGCGCGGCGTTGTGGTGTCGCGCAGGTCGCCGGGGATGGACGTGTTCAGTTCCGGCTCCCAGCGGTCGAGGCGCGTGGTCTGGTCGCCGATGCTGCGCAGGTAGGCCGTGAGCTGCGCGGGACCGCCGATTTCCTTCAGCAGCAGGTTGGCGGCGGCGTTGTCGCTGTAGGCTACGGCGGCCGCGCACAACTCCTCGATCGTCATGCCGTCGTGCAGGTGCTTTTCGGTGATGAGGCAGTGATTGAGCAGCACGTTCCTGCCGTAGCGGATGCGCTTCTGCAGCAGCTTCGGGTTCTTCACGCTACGCTCCAGCAGGGAGGCCGCCAGCACGGCCTTGAAGGTGCTGCACATCGGGAAAGCTTCGTCCGCGCGCCAGGCAACTTCCTTGCCGCTGCCGGTATCGATGGCGTAGACGCCGATCTGCCCATCCAGCCCCTCTTCCAGTGCCGCGAAGCCGGGGGCCGCCGCGGCAAAGGCCAGGGAAGGAAATGCGGAAACGGATGCGGTGGCAAGCAGGAATTGGCGGCGTGTGCTCATGGTCGGTTCAGGGCAGGTAACCCGGTGGTAAATCGGCAAGCGCATCTTCGCAGCGCTGCGCCAGAAAGTCCAGCAGCACGCGCACGCGCGGCGGCATGTAGCGGCTGCGCTGGAACAGCGCGTGGATCGACGTGGGCCGCGACTTCCAGCCGGGCAGCAGTACCTGCAGCCGGCCGGCATTCACATCGTCCGCGATATCCCACAGCGATTTGTAGGCGATGCAGCGGCCGCACAGCGCCCACTCGCGCACCAGGGCGCCATCGTTGGTATCCCAGGCCTGGTCGAGCGGCACCACGTGCAGCCAGCGCTCGTCGCCGCGCGTGAACTCGATTTCGTTCTGCGTGCCGGCGGACGTGGCCCACAGTGCGAAGCGGTGCTTTGCCAGGTCGGCCGGGCTTTGCGGCACGCCGTGCCGCTTCAGGTAGGCGGGCGAGGCGCACAGCAGGCGGCAGTCCGGCGCCAGGCGGCGCGCGGCGAGGGCGCTATCCTGCGGCATGGAGAAGCGAATGGCGAGGTCGATTTCTTCCTGCAGCAGATTGGACATCGCGTCGGTCAGGTAGAGCGAGAACGTCACCTCGGGATACAGCTCGCAAAATTCCTCCAGCCATTTGCGCAGCCGGTTGCGGCCGAAGTCCGACGTGGCCGACAGCCTCACCTTCCCGCGCACCATCTCGCGCCGCGCATGCAGGGCCGCTTCACCATCCTCGATCGCTTGCAGGGCGATGCGGCAATGCTCGAGATAGAGCAGGCCCTCGGGCGTGACGCGCAGCTGGCGCGTCGTGCGGTCGAACAGGCGGGTGGCGAGGTCGCGCTCAAGCTTCAGCAGGCGCGCGCTAGCCGCAGCGGGCGAGAGTCCGAGCTTGCGGCCGGCGGCCGACAGGCTGCCCAGGTCCGCCGCTTCCACGAACAATCGCATGTCTCCCAGACGGTCCGTTGCCATATTCAAATCCAATTTGAAAACCGTTCAAATTCTAAGCCAATTATCAAATCAGCGTTGTATCCCCACAATTCAGGTATTCAGCCTTTAAAAGGACTTGTCATGCCAATCACCTTGCTTGCGCTGGCCATCAGCGCATTCGCGATCGGAACCACGGAGTTCGTGATCATGGGGATCCTTCCGGACGTGGCGCGGGATCTTGCCGTCTCGCTGCCCGATGCGGGACTTCTCGTCAGCGGCTACGCACTGGGCGTGGCCGTGGGCGCGCCGCTGCTGGCGGTACTGACCAATAAGCTGCCGCGCAAGCTCGCGCTTCAGTTGCTGATGCTGATCTTCATCGTCGGGAATGTGCTGTGCGCACTGGCGCCGGGCTATACGGTGTTGATGGTGGCGCGCGTGGTGACTTCGTTTGCGCACGGCTCCTTCTTCGGCATCGGCGCCGTGGTGGCGGCTTCCCTGGTGCCCGCCGACAAGCGCGCCAGCGCCATCGCGATGATGTTCACCGGCCTCACGCTGGCGAATGTGCTGGGCGTGCCCTTCGGGACTTTCATCGGGCAGGAGTTCGGCTGGCGCATGACGTTCTGGATTGTGTCCGTGATGGGCGTGCTTTCCTTCGCCGGCTTGAGCGTGCTGCTGCCGGCACGCGCCGACTCCGCGCCGGCGCGGCTGGGACAGGAAGTGCGCGTTTTGGCCGAACCTGCGGCCTGGGTGGCGCTGCTAATGACGGTTGTGGGCTTTGGCGGCGTGTTCGTCGTCTTCACCTATATCGCGCCTATCCTCGAACAGGTGACGGGCTTCTCACCGCGCGCGATCTCACTGGTGCTGGTGCTGTTCGGCTTTGGCCTTACGATCGGCAATACGCTGGGCGGCAAGCTGGCCGACCGCGCGCTGATGCCGTCGCTGATGTGGATCCTTGCCGTGCTGGCGGCGATCATGGTGGTGTTTGCGTTCACCAGCCATTACCAGCTGGCGGCGGTTGCCACGATTTTTGTGTGGGGTATAGCAGCGTTTGCGACCGTGCCGCCTTTGCAGGCGCGCGTGGTGGACAAGGCCCGGCATGCGCCGAATCTCGCCTCCACCCTGAACATCGGCGCCTTCAACCTCGGCAACGCGCTCGGCGCCTGGCTCGGCGGCGCCGTGCTGGAACGCGGCTATGCGCTCGACCGGTTGCCCCTGGTCGCTGCCGTGGTTGCCGTCGCCGCCCTGCTGCTGACCGCCCTCGCCGCGTGGCTGGACCGCCGCGAAGCCGCCACCGCGCGCGGCCCGCTGTCGCCCGAGGCTAGCTGACCTTCAGCGCCGCCTGTCCTTCAGCTTGCGGCGCAATCTGATGTTATCCGCCACCGTCGACACCAGCGCAACGCACATCAGCACCGCCACCGCATCGTCGCCGAGATAATGCCAGAACGCCCAAGCCGCCAGCGCGCAGACCAGCCCTGTAAGCAGAAGAAAAAGACCATCTTTCATCGCTGTTTCACCATGGGTCGACAAATACTTCGGCCAAGCACGGATCTATCATAGATGCCCGGCCAACGGCGCAAATCTGATTTCAGCCAGGAACGATCGAGATTGTTTTGCCGCGCAAGCAGCAAAACATCTGAAAGCGACGTTCCTCCGCTGATCGTGCGCCCGGTCGCCACGGCGATACTGCCGATGACTGCACCTACGTAGTAGGACGCTGACAGCGCTGCGATCATACCCATCTTCTCCAGACGCGTGCCGGCGCCGATCAACTCCGCAACTGTCACTTTACTACCAAATTTATCGATTTGCGTAACGAACGCCGTTGCGTTCGCCAAGGCGGCTTGCAAGGTTCCAAACAAGGATTCCGGAGCCGGCAGCCCCCAGCTGGTCCATGTTCTCTCTGAAGTAACGATAAAAATTGGACATATACCCCTCCCATCAGTAGATGAGAGGAGCATAGACATTGTGTCGCGGCGCGGTTTGCGTTTGGTCAGGCGTTGGCGATGGCGGCGGCGATGGACTGGCCGACTTCGGTGGTGCTGGCGATGCCGCCCATGTCCGGCGTGCGGGGGCCTTCGACGAGGGCGGCTTCGATGGCGCGGACGACTGCGTCGTGGGCGTCCTTGTGGCCGAGGAAGTCGAGCATCATGGCGCCGGACCAGATCATGGCGATCGGGTTGGCGATGTTCTTGCCGTAGATGTCCGGCGCGGAGCCGTGCACGGGTTCGAACAGCGACGGGAAGGTCCGCTCGGGATTCAGGTTGGCGGACGGCGCAATGCCGATCGTGCCCGCGCAGGCAGGGCCCAGGTCGGACAGGATATCGCCGAACAGGTTGGAGGCCACGACCACGTCAAACCGCTCAGGGCTCAGCACGAAGCGCGCGGCCAGGATATCGATGTGGTACTGGTCCCAGCGCACGTCCGAATACGACTCGGACATCAGCTTTACCCGCTCATCCCAATAAGGCATCGAAATCGAAATGCCGTTGGACTTGGTGGCCGAAGTCAGGTGCTTCTTGGGACGCGACTGCGCCAGGTCGAAGGCAAACTTCAGGATACGGTCCACGCCCTTGCGCGAGAACACGGCCTCCTGCAGCACCACCTCGCGCTCGGTGCCCTCGAACACCTTGCCGCCCACGGACGAATACTCGCCCTCGGTATTCTCGCGCACCACGTAGAAGTCGATGTCGCCCGGTTTCTTGCCCGCCAGCGGGCAAGGCACGCCCGGCAGCAGCCGCACGGGACGCAGGTTCACATACTGGTCGAACTCGCGGCGGAACTTCAGCAGGGAACCCCACAGCGAAATATGGTCGGGCACCGTCGCCGGCCAGCCCACGGCGCCAAAGAAAATCGCATCGAAGCCGGACAGTTGCGAATGCCAGTCATCCGGCATCATCTTCCCGTGCTGGGCGTAGTAGTCGCAGCTCGCCCATTCAAAATGCTTGAACTCCAGCGAAATGCCGAAACGTTCGGCGGCCGCCTGCACGGCGCGCAGGCCCTCGGGCATTACTTCCTTGCCAATGCCGTCACCGGCCAGTACTGCGATTTTATGAGTTGTCATGGCTTTGCTCCTTTCGATGAACTACAGGATAGCACCGCACACCATGTATATAATCCCCGTTAGCGTGAATTAATGGAACACGAATCGTGAATAATGAGGATTTACGGGTTTTCGCCATGGCCGCCCGCAAGGCCAGCTTTGCCGCCGCCGCCGCGGAACTGGGCATGTCGCCCGCCTACGTGAGCAAGCGCATCGGCATCCTGGAGGACACGCTGGGCGTCAAGCTGTTCCACCGCACCACGCGCCGCGTGGTCATCACCGAGGACGGCGAACGGATCTACGCCCGCGCCCAGGCCATCCTCGACAATCTCGACCAGCTGTTCGACGAAGTGGCCGAGCAGCGCAGCACGCCGCGCGGCCAGCTACGCATCAGCAGCAGCTTCGGTTTCGGGCGCAATGTGGTGGCCCCCGCCATCGCCCGCCTGGCCGAACGCCACCCCGCGCTGCAGGTGCGCTTCGAAGTGTTCGACCGGGTCGTGGACATTGTCGAGGAGGGCTTCGACCTGGACGTGCGGGTCGGCGACGAAATCGCGCCTGACCTGATTGCTCGCAAGCTGAGGTCCAACCATCGCGTGCTGTGCGCCTCGCCTGGCTACGTCGAAAAACATGGCGCGCCGAAGCACCTGCAGGACCTCGCCAGCCACAACTGCCTGGCCATCAAGGAACGCGACCTGCCCTTCGGCGTGTGGCGCCTGCGCGGTCCGGCGGGCGATGAAACGGTGAAGGTGACGGGTTCGCTGTCCACCAACCACGGTGAAATCGCGCTGCAGTGGGCAATCGAAGGCGCCGGCATCGTGCTGCGTTCCCTGTGGGATGCACAGTCCCACATCGACGCCGGCCGCCTGGTGCAGCTCCTGCCCGACTACCGGCAGGACGCCAATGTGTGGGCTGTCTATCCTCAGCGGCTTGGCGGCTCGGCCAAGGTGCGGGTCTGCGTCGAATTCCTGGAAGAGTACCTGAGCACATAGGCCACCAGCGCCAGCTCGATCACGTTCGCCGTGCGCTCGAAGGCGAATTCCGCATCCGGTCCGATGTTCGAAAAGATCATGCACAGGTTGAGTGTCATGTGCAGGAAGATGGTCAGCCACAGGCTGCCCGTCGCGTAGCGCACGGACGCGAACATCATGCCGGCCACCGACGTCACGCAGGCCTGCCATATCGCCGTGCTCCAGTCCGCGCCCATGAAGCCGTGCAGCAGGTGCATGGACCCGAACAGTACGCCGGACAGGACGATGCCCTGCCAGCGCGGCAGCGTCAGCAGCAGCGCAAAAATCACGCCGCGGAACAGCAGTTCTTCGCCGAAGGCGTTCACAAACTGCATCAGCAGTTCGCCGCCAAAGCCACCCTTGGAACTCACGCCCGATACCAGGAACAGCGCAGCGGTCAGCAGGCTGACGAGGAAGACCGGCGTGGGACGGATCTTGTCCAGATCGAATCCAACCTGGCGCCACAGGCCAAGCGCATGCACCAGGGCGAGCGGCAGCACCACGGTCGAAGCAAAGGCGGCGAGCTTCACCTTGCCGAAGGCTTCCGGCGGTGCGAAGGCGAAACCGGTTTTCAGGATCAGGACCGTCAGCAGGAACTGGGCGGCGGCGCAGCCGACTGCGGCGAGAATGGGGCGGTGGATAGCCATGACATGTATGCATCGTGAGTGAGTATGGGCCTCACTGTATCGACGCCACAGGCGCCATGGCAGCGCCGTGCGACGAAATGCAAAATTCGAGACATAGCCTGTAACATTATCGCCCCCGCACTGCTGCGATGAACCTGGCCTTGCCGACTATTTCGGCGCGAACAGCGCGGCGTGCACGGCGGCGCGCTCGGCGGACTTTTGCTGGAAGGCGTTTCGCGCCGCGGCCACTTCGGACTGGTGCGCCACCGCCCAGTCGTACAGAACTTGCAGGGGCTCATGCAGGCTGCGGCCCAGTGCCGTCAGTTCGTAATCGACGCGTGGCGGGATCGTGGGATACATGGTGCGCTCCACCATGCCGTCCTGCTCCAGGCCTTTGAGGGTGAGCGTGAGCATGCGCTGGGAGATGCCTTCCACGCGGCGCTGGACCTCGTTGTAACGCAGCGGACCATTGCGCAGCGCGCCCACCACCATCACCGTCCATTTATCCCCGATGCGCGCCAGCAGGTCCGTGACCGCCATGCAGGCGGAGTGATCGACGCCGCATACATCCGTGTTCGTATCGCCCATAAAAGTGCCTCCTTGTCTGAATCTCCCCACAGTCTAACATGGCGTCACGAACAAATTGTTCCCAACCCACAGGAGTAGCCTAATGAAGATTCTGCATATCGATTCCAGCATCAATGGCCAGCAATCCGTGAGCCGACAGCTGAGCGCGGCCATTGTCCGCCGCCTGAGCGAAGCCAATCCCGGCGCCAGCGTTGCCTACCGCGACGTGGTCGCCGATCCTGTCCCGCAGTCCAGCGGCATGGCCGGCAGCAGCCCGGTGCTGGACGAATTCCTGGCAGCGGACGTGGTCGTCATCGGCGCGCCGATGTACAACTTCGGCGTTCCCAGCCAGCTGAAGGCGTGGCTGGACAGCCTGGCCGTGGCCGGCGCCACCTTCAGCTACGGCGCCAACGGCGCGCAAGGCTTGTGCGGCGGCAAGCGCATCATTGTCGCTTCCGCGCGCGGCGGCATCTACAGCGCCCCTTCTCCGGCCGCCGGCATGGACCACCAGGAAAGCTACCTGAGCAGCTTCTTCGGCTTCCTCGGTGCGCAGGTCGAATTCATCCGCGCGGAAGGCGTGAACATGGGCGAGGAACAGCGCCAGCGCGCGATGGACTCCGCCTTCGCCGCCGCCCGCACCCTGCAGGCCGCATGACGGCGCTGATGGAAAAACGCCGCACTGTAGGCTAAATAGCAACCTCGTACAGGCGGGCACGGCTTAGAATGGCTCAACAACAACATCCGCAGAGAGCCCGCCATGACCCGCCTGTTCCGCTTTTTCGCTGTCTTACTGCTGCTGGCTTCGTCGGCCGCCTACGCCGGCAAGCCTTACCAGCACTTCGTGGTCGGCGATCCGACCGATGTCGTCCTCCGGGCGCCCAAGAAGCCCACGCTGGTGCTGATGGGCGGCGGCCCGGACGTGGACCAGGCCTTCGCCTGGATGATCGGCAAATCCGGGGGCGGCAATTTCGTCGTGATCCGCAGCCGCGGCGCTGACGATTACAACCCCTACATTTACGCGATGGGCGGTGTGCAGTCCGTTGAAACGCTGGTCATTCCCAGCCGGGATGCCGCCAACGATCCCTTCGTGCTGCAGCGCATTCGCGGCGCCGAAGCACTGTTCATTGCGGGCGGGGACCAGTCCGACTACATCAAGTTCTGGGACGGCACGCCGGTGCAGGCCGCCATCCAGGAGCTGGCGGCGAAGAATATCCCGATCGGCGGCACCAGCGCGGGGCTGGCCCTGATGGGCAAGTTCGGCTTCTCCGCCCTGAACGGCAGCATCACGTCGGACGCGGCCCTGGCCGATCCCTTCGACAAGCGCATCACGCTGGAGCGCGATTTCCTGACCCTGCCAGACCTGGGCGGCCTGATCACCGATTCCCACCTCGACGCGCGCGACCGCATGGGCCGCCTGATCACTTTCATGGCGCGCATCGTCAACGACGGCTGGGCGGGCACCGTGCGCGGCATTGGCGTGGACGTGGAAACCGCGCTGCTGGTCGAAGCGGGCGTCGGCACCCGCGCCGGCCTGGGCTCCGTCTACTTCATGCAAACGGTCGGCTTGCCGCAGGTCTGCTCGCCGAAGACGCCGCTCACCTACCGCAATGTCGATACCCAGCGCCTGTCCGGCAGCGGCAGCTTCGACCTGGTCAACTGGGCCGGCTATGGCGGCGCTACTACCCGCTATTCGATCTCCGCGGTCGGCGGCGTGCTCAGCTCGACCCAGCCCGGCGGCGCAATCTACTAATCTCCCGAATCGTTCAGCGCAGCGATCACTCCCCTGCGCGCATCCCCGCGGCCGCGGCCCGCAAGGCTGCGGATCTGGCCCGCAGGGCTGTAGGGCGGATCATTGATCCGCCGTAGGTCAGCCAGCGCCCTGTCAATGGCGAGTAGTGGAAGCGGCATGCTCCCCCACCGGCGCGCTGGCCGGCACCACATGCTCCGGCGGCATGCCGTCGCGGAACAGCTTGCGCAGCTCCGTGCGCAATTCCGGGCTATCCGTGTAGCCATGGCTGGCGACCGCGTGTTGCACGGCGATCGTCAGCAATTCCTCTTCCGTGTCGGCGGAGATCGCAATGCTGCAGTGCGACTCGCTAGGGAACTCACGGCAGTCGATATACTTTCTCATTTCAGTTCTCCCTATGCGCGGAAGCTGGTCCGCTGTAGACCAGTTTGCCCTTCCGCTGCTATTCACTATAGGCCGTGCAGCGCGTGCTGCAACGCGGTTTGACAGGGCCTGCCGGCGCGGCAATACTTGCCGCTTTCAAACTTACCTTGTCCGCCATGACGCTGTCAGCCTGGTATCTGCTTGCGCTCGCCGTTCCCGTACTCCTGCTGGGCGAATTCGTCTTGCGCCGTGTACCGGTGCTGGCGCGATTCAATATCCCGGTGCCGGTGGTTGGCGGGCTGCTGTTTGCCGTGGCCCTGCTCGCCCTGCGCTATGCCGGCTTGCCGGTCAGCTTCGCCGGCAAGGTCGATGCCGCGTGGTGGACATGGCTGGTCACCACCGAGCCCGAGTGGCTGACCCATCCGGCGCGCAATCTGAACCTGCCGCTGCTGATCGGCTTCTTCACCTGCGTCGGCCTGGCCGCGCCTTTGCGCCTGCTGCGCACGGGCGGACGGATGCTGCTCGTGCTGCTGGTGGCGACTACCGTGCTGTCGGTCTTGCAGAATGCCGTCGGCGTGGCGGTGGCCGTAGCGCTCGGCGCGCCCGCGCTGCTGGGCGTTGCCTGCGGCTCGCTCACGCTCGTCGGCGGCCACGGCACCGCTCTCGGCTTCGCCCCGCGCTTCGAGCAAGCCGGCCTCGCCGCTGCCGCCACCATCGGCGCTTCCGCCGCCACCTTCGGCCTCGTCGCCGGCGCCCTCCTCTCCGGCCCCCTCGGCGCCTGGCTGCTGCGCAAGCGTTTCGCTGTGCACCCAACAAAGGCGCCATCCAGCATGACGTGGCCCGCAATTGCCGACAGTGCCGCCCACGCCGGGGGGCGAGCCGCCGAGGATGGCAGCGCGGCGGACGCAGGCCGAGCGGGTGCGCGCCGCGCAGTCGGCGCGGGCGCGAGCGAAGAGGCGGCCGACGGGCACGGCGCAAAGTCGACCCTGGGAGGCACCCGCCGGAGCGGCGCCATAGTCGTGGCAAGCTTCGCGGCGGACGTGCGGGCGGTGGCGGCGCTGGGCTGGAGCGCGCTGGGACATGCCCTGCTGATCGCGGCGTGCGTGAAGGCCGGCGCCTGGGCCAGCTACGGGCTGGACAAGCTGGGCGCGACCTTGCCCGCCTACATGGGCGCACTGCTGGTCGGCTTCACGGTGCGTGCGCTGCATGACGCCGCCGGACAACAATGGCTGCGCGGCGAAGTGATCACAAAAATCGCGGCGGTGCTGCTGCCGCTGTTCCTGGCAGTCACGCTGTCGGCCCTGAACCTGCAGGAGCTGGCACAGGTGGCGGGGCCGATGCTGGCTATCCTGGCAGTGAACACGATCGTCACCCTGGCTTTTGCGGCCATCATCGTCTATCCATTGCT
>DASWYX010000672.1:0-6939 GCA_036404755.1 Pseudoduganella sp. | reverse complement strand
TGGATGCGGGCCGTTTCGGAACGGGAACCGGTCATGGAGTGTTCTCCTGCTTCATTGAATGTGGCGGAAATTGTAGCAGTTGGGGCCTGCGCACGGCAGCGCTAGCGCAGGCGGTCGCGCAGCTGGGCGAAGGCCTCGCTGTATTCCGGAAAACCCTGTTCGCGCATGGCAATCTTGAGCGCGTCGCTGAGCACCGCCTCCAGCTTGAACTGGTTCAGGCGGCTGCCCGACCAGGCGCAGCGGAAGGTATCGTAAGCCTTCACCGTGTGCTGCGGTTCCAGCGTCAGTACCAGGGACGCAATGCGTTCCATCAGGAAGATCTTGCGCTGGGCGCCGCCCGGGTAATTCGTGGCTTCCGTCATCGAAGCCTTGAGCGCGCTGTCGGGACCTTCGCACACGGCAAACAGCTGCTCGTTGATTTCCAGCCAGCGGCGCCAGAAGGCAGGGCGGGCGACGATGTAATTGCTGTACACCACCTGGCGCGAATCCATCAGCATCGTGCGCAGCGGCACGTGGTGGCCGGCCGCATGCAGGAAGGCTTCGGAAGCATCGATAAAGCCCGGCTGGAACAGATCCTCCTGCTCGAAGACGTTGAGGAAGAAGGCGCCCATGTCCGGCTGCGGACTGAAGGTATAGGCGGTGTGCGCGGCGTTATCGGCCGCGATGAAGTCGCGTACCTGCTGCGCATTCAGCCCGGTCTTCTCGCCGAAGCGCGGCGACAGGAAGCCGTAGAAGGCTTCCTCGTCCAGCGTTTCGTTCAGCAGGAAGCGGCGGATCGGCCAGTATTCGTACCAGTCGTTGCGCGGGCTGTTGACGTTGTCCAGCAGCTCATAGCCCGCCGGCATCGCCTGCAGGGTAGCCTCGTTATAGGCGATGTAGTGAAGGTGTACAGGTCGCATCAGACGGCAATCGCGCGCACGAAGTATTGATAGGGAATCGAATCATCCAGCGCGAGCTGGGGATTGTGGCCTGCCGCTGCAGCGAGCTGGCGGATCGCGTCGGCGATCTGCGGCGTCGGCTGGGCGGCCAGGCGTGCGCGCATGTCGGCGATCTGGTAGCCGCTGGCGCGGAACAATTCGATGATGGTGGCGCGCGTCATCATGCGCAGATGGCTGCGGTCCATGATGCCTCCATCCTGGTAGTGCAGCTGGCCGCCGGCCAGGCTGCCCTGCATCACCCAGTACTGGGCATTGGGGAAGGCCGCCACGACTTCGACATTTTTGCGGCCGTTGGCCTTGATCTGGCGCAGCAGGCGCCACGGGTCGCGGATATTCTGCAGCGCATCCGGGAACAGCCAGCACTGCGTGTCGCGCAGTTCGCGCCAGGTGGCGTCGTCCAGGTGTTCGACATGGCCGGCATCGGGCGCGCCATTGCCGATGCGGGTGAGCTGCACGCCGGGGCGGGCTTGCGCCCATGCCGCGGCAAGGCCGGGACCCACTTCCGCGATGCTGGCGAGGTCGGGACGCAGCAGGTCAAGCAGTTCGGTGTTTTCCAGTTCTTCGGCGGCCGGGACGGCGGGCGCTTTTGCCGCCACCTGTTCGTACAGTCGCTCGATATTGCGCACCAGGCGCGGACTGTCGAACAGGTCGTTGGTCAGGCGCGTCGATTCGAGCTGGCGCTTCATTTCCTCGATGCGCTCGCGGCGGCCCGCCATTTCGACGGCCTTCTCCTCGTAGTCCTGCAGCGAATAGGTGATCAGTTCCGGCAGGCCGACGGCGCGCAGCAGGCTGCCCGCCATGCGCGAGGCGAAGCTCTTGCCGGTATAGGTGAGCAGCGGCAGGCCGGCCCACAGCGCGTCGCTGGCGGTGGTGCCGGCGTTGAAGGGGAAGGTGTCCAGGAACAGGTCGGCCAGCTGGAAGCGGGCCAGGTATTCGCTGGGCACGGCGCGTGATGCGTAGATCAGGCGCGCCGGATCCACGCCCGCTTCCTGCGCATAGCGGCGCAGGTTTTCCTTGACGGTGTCGTTGTCAGCGGTCAGCCACAGCACGCTGCCGGGCGTGCGCTGCAGGATGCGCATCCAGGTACCGAAGACGTCCGGCGTGTACTTGAAGTTGTTGTTGAAGCAGCAGAACACGAAGGCGTCTTCCGGCAGGCCGCAGCTGCCGCGACCGGGGCGCGGGCCGATTTCGCGGCGGCGGTCGTTGATCTGGAAGGTGTCCGGCAGGTAGAGCGGCTTCTCCGTGTAGTACTGCGCGGTTTCCGGCGGCAGCAGGAATTCGTCGGCCAGCACGTAGTCGATCTCGGGCAGTGCGGTCGGGCCGGGGAAGCCGAGGTAGGTAATCTGCACCGGCGCCGGGCGATAGGACAGGATGTTCGGGCGCGCGCCCAGGGTCAGGCCCTGCAGGTCGACCAGGATGTCGATCTCGTGGTTGCGGATCAGGCGAGCCGCATCCTCGTCGCTCATGCCATCGATGCGGATGTAATGGTCCATCGCATTGACCACGCGAGCGCGCAGCGGCGAGCCGTCTTCGCGCGTCCAGCTGAAGCCGAAGACTTCGACCTTGCTGCGGTCGTGCAGTTCATACAGTTCGGCGGTCAGGATGGAGACCGCGTGCGAGCAGAAGTCGGAAGACAGATAGCCCACACGCAGGCGGCTGTGGCCATAGCCGCTGCCGTCCGTCAGGTGCGGCACGTTCCTCAGCACTTTTTCATCGACGAAGCGCTGGGCCGCAGCCACCTGCACTTGCGGGTCGTCGGACACGCTGAGCATGGCGAGCGCCGAGGTACCCTCGAGCATTTTGTCGAGCGGGATATCCAGGCCTTCGTAGATCGGCCACTTGCACTGTTTCTGGCGCAGGTGTACCCAGTGCGTCAGCACCTTCACCTGGCCGGGATCGATGCGGAGGCTTTGCGCCAGGTAGTCTTCCGCTTCCGGATAACGGCGCTGGATTTCCAGCAGGCGGCCCAGGTTGTTCAGGGTCTGCGTGTGGTAATCGGGATTGCCGGCCACCGGCGGGTTGACGTCGCTCAGAATCGAGCGCCACATGGCGATCGCTTCATCCGGACGGCCCACGCGCTCCAGCAGCGTGCCCAGGTTCAGGCGCGGTTCGACGAAGTTCGGATTCTCGGCGATGGCCAGGCGGTATTCCTGCTCGGCCGCCGCCTCATTGCCGACGGTGGACAGGCACACGGCCAGGTTGAAGCGCGCGGCGAAACCGACAGGCGAGCGGTTCGCCGCCAGCCATACCTGATACAGCTCGATCGCCGCCGCGGATTGCCCCAGGTCGTTCAGCTGCTGCGCCGCTTCGAACAGTGTGACGATGGCAAGCGTGCCGGCCATGGCCTGTTCGTAGACTTCCTGCGTCAACAGTTGCTGGATCAAAGCCCCCGGGGGTGCAGCTTGCGCGCTCATGCAGATACCTTCGCGAAATTGGAGGCACTATGATACCTCCAGACACTTTCTGCCTCCTAGAAATTTCTGACAGGCAAAACTTGCGTGTTGCACGCTGATCGGCAAGGCAAGCTATGATTGTTGCCTGTCTTTTATGTGACGATTGCCATGCTCCAGACGCCTGCCGGCTTCATGCCCCTGCTGACCGCCGTTTCCGGCGAAATTGCGCATCACTTCGTGTTCTGCCGCGAGGGCTTGCTGCTCAGGCAAGCCGACCTCGGCCTGCCTGCGCCGGACCAGCTGGCGGCCGCCGGCCTGGTGCCTGCGGCGTCGCATCCGCTGGGCCACTGGGAGGGCCGCTACTGCGAAACGGCCTGGATCGAGACGGTGGAAGCGCCGGAAGGACACGCCTGGTTCAGCCTGCGCTCCCTGTTCGGCAATGTGGACGACGGCTTTGTCGGCCTGGCCGGACGCGCGTTCCAGATCGCCGAGTGGGCGCGCACACACCGCTTCTGCGGCGCCTGCGGCACGCCGATGGCGCGCGCGGCGGGCGAGCGGGCTTTCAAGTGCCCATCCTGTGGCCACACGGCCTATCCGCGCATCTCGCCGGCGATGATGGTACTGATCCGCAAGGGTGATTCGGTGCTGCTGGCCATGCACGCCCAGTCGCCGTACAAGCGCTACACGGCGCTGGCGGGATTCCTGGAGGCCGGCGAGTCGGTCGAGGAAGCCATCCACCGCGAAGTGGAAGAGGAGGTGGGCCTGAAAGTGCATAAGCTGAAATATTTCGGCAGCCAGAGCTGGCCCTTCCCGCATTCGCTGATGATTGCGTTCACGGCGGAATACCTGTCCGGCGACATTCGCGTGGACACGAACGAGATCGCCGAGGCGCGCTGGTTCGGGCCGGACGATGAATTCCCCAGCGTCCCGCCCGGCGTTTCCATTGCTTCGGAACTGATCCGCGCCCACCAGCCGGCACGCCGGTAAAGGCGCGCCTTTCACTGTATACTGGCGGATTGATTCTTTTCGCACCGAATATCATGTCCCATAACGCAGAATTCTCCGAACAAGACTGGCGCCGCTTCCTCGCAAGTATCGGCGAGGACCCTGACCGCCCCGGCCTGCACGAGACCCCGCACCGCGTGGCCAAGGCCTGGAAGCAGTGGACGGCCGGCTATGACCAGGACCCGGTCGATCTGCTGAAGGCATTCGAGGATGGCGCCGAACAGTACAACGAACTGATCTTGGTGAAGAACATTCCCGTCTATTCGCATTGCGAGCACCACCTGGCGCCGTTCTTCGGCAAGGCCACGGTGGGCTATGTCCCGAATGGCAAGATTGTCGGCCTGTCCAAGCTGACCCGCCTGGTGGACTGCTTCGCGCGCCGCCTGCAGGTGCAGGAGCGCATGACGATGCAGATCGCCGAAGCGCTGATGCAGGTGCTGGAGCCGAAGGCGGTGGGCGTGATCGTCAAGTGCCGCCACCTGTGCATGGAAAGCCGCGGCATCCGCACGCCGGGCGAAGAAACGGTGACTTCCGCCATGCTGGGCGAACTGCAGCCCAACCTGGCGATGCGTACCGAATTCCTGGCCATGGCGCGGGACTGATCGATGGCCGGCGCGATCGAGTGGGTGGAAGGCGGCTTTGACGCGGCGCTGGAGCTGGCCCGCTCGGCCGGCCGTCCCGTATTCCTGTACTGGGGCGCCGTGTGGTGCCCGCCCTGCAACCGGGTCAAGTCCGAGATCTTCGCGCGCGACGAGTTTGTCGGCGCCACGCGCAGCCTGGTCTGCGTGCAGCTCGATGGCGATGCCCCGGGCGCCCAGCAGCTGGCCGCGCGCCTGAAGCTGCGCAGCTATCCGACGCTGGTGATGGTCCGCCCGGATGGCAGCGAGGTCACGCGCCTGCCCTGCGAACTTGATGGCGAATTGTTTACCGAAGCGCTGATGGCGGCGCGCTTTGCCGCGTACACGGCGGCCGAGTCGCTGGCGGCAGCGCTGGATGGCACGCGCGTGCTGTCCGCCGCTGAATGGACGCTGCTGTCCAACTATTCCTGGGACACCGATGAAGGCGTGCTGCTGGGCGGGCGCGACCTCGGCGTGACCCTGGCCACCTTGTCGCAACTGGCTGCGTCGGCGGCTGGCGGCGAAGCGCCTGCCGCCGCGGCGCAGATCGGCGCCGCCTCCGATCGCCTGCGCCTGCACGCGCTTGTGGCGCAGGCCGGCCGCGTGCCGGATGCGTCGGCCACCGAATTCCTGCTGCGCGTATTCCGCGACGCCGCGCTGGCGCGCGCCAATATGGATATCCTCGGCAACAGCGGGCACCAGCTGGTGCGCGCCGCCACTGCGCAGCATGCGGAACTGGCGACTGCGCTGGCGCTGGCCGCGCAGGCTTGGGCCGACGATATGTGGCTGTCCGTGCCGGACCGTCTCACCGCCGTGCGCCTGCAGATGCGCATGGGCCGCCTGGGCTATGCCGCGGAAGGCTTGCCGGCGCTGGTGCGCGCCCGCGTCGATGCCGCGCTGGCCGAGGTGGACGATCCTTATGCGCGCCACACGCTGGTCAACACCGCCGTGAGTGCCCTGAACGACGCCGGCCTGGCCGCGGATGCGGAAGCCCTGCTGCAGGCGGAGGCGCCGCGCTCGCATTCGCCGTACTACTTCATGCTGTCGCTGGCCGGCAGCGCCAAGCGCCGTGGCGACGCGGCCGGCGTGCTGTCCTGGTACGAGCAGGCCTGGCGCAATGCCGTGGGGCCGTCCACGCGCATCCAGTGGGCCGTGACTTACCTGAGCGCCGTGATCGACTCGGCGCCGGACGACACGGCGCGCATCGAAGCGGCGGTCACCGGCATCGCCGCCGACTTCAGCGCCGCCGGCGCGGACGCTTACGCCCAGCGCAACCTGACCCAGGCGGGCAAGCTGCTCGCCAAGCTGAACGCACTCCAGTCCCCCGGCCCCGCCGCCGCCCTGCGCGCGCAACTGGCCCAGGGCGTGCAGGCCTGAGGGCTAGCCGAGCTTCAGCAGCCCCGCCAGCCAGTCCACGAACACGCGCACGCGCGGCGAAAGCTGCTTGTTGTAGATGATGGAGACAGGCAGCGGCGGCGGCCGGTGCGCCGGCAGCACTTCTTCCAGTTCGCCGGAAGCGAGCATCGGATCGAGGCCGCGGCGCGGCATCTGGGCCAGTCCCAGCCCCGCGAGGCAGGCGGCGACATAGGCTTCCGTGCTGCCGACCGATACGCGGCTGCGCAGCGTCAGCGTCTGCACGGCGCCGTGATCGTCCACATACTCCCATGGCATGTCGCGGCCTGTTTGCGATGAAAAGAAATTGACCGCGTAGTGCGACTGCAGATCCGCCAGCGCTTGCGGCCTGCCATGCTGCGCCAGGTACTCGCGCGAGCCGCAATTGATCTGCTCCATGCTGCCCAGCGGCCGCGCGATCAGCGTCGAATCGCGCAGCGTGCCCACGCGCACCGCGCAATCGATGCCCTCGCCGACGATGTCGGCAAAGCGGTCGTTCGAATTCACGCGCACATCGATGTCCGGGTATTGCCGGCAAAAGTCCGGCAGGGCGGGGATCACGGTCAGGTGGGCGAGGCGCGCCGGCATGTCCAC
>DASWYX010000671.1:0-4043 GCA_036404755.1 Pseudoduganella sp. | reverse complement strand
CTGCGGCAATAATGGGTCCGGAGAAGTGGGGGCGCAGGAACCCGGCAGCCACCACACCCTGGTCTTCATGCAGGGTCGAGTCGCCTTTGATGCGCGGCTCGATCACATGCAGGTAGGCGATCTTGTAGCTGTCGAGGACCTTGGCCACATGGGTGAAGGTGCCGACCGGATCGCTGTCCGACACGTCGCCCCACTGGCCCGAGGGCGAGATGCGCACGCCGACGCGGTCCGCGCCGTACACCGAGATCAGCGCTTCGACCGCTTCACGCAGGAAGCGCACGCGGTTCTCAACGGAGCCACCGTAGGCGTCGGTGCGCTTGTTGCTGCCGTCCTGGATGAACTGGTCGACCAGGTAGCCATTGGCGGCGTGCAGCTCAACGCCGTCGAAGCCCGCTTCCTTGGCACGCAACGCGGCGACGCGGAATTCTTCGATCACGCCGGGGATTTCATCGAGCTCCAGTGCGCGGTGAGGCGAGGCAGGCACGAAGCCATCCTTGGTCAGGGCCACGCCTTCGAAGGGCACAACCGAAGGGGCCAGTGGCGCGACGCCGCCGGTCATTTCAACGTGGCTCTGGCGGCCGCCGTGGATCAGCTGCACGAACACCACGCCGCCCTTGGCGTGCACCGCATCGGTCACGGCCTTCCAGCCTGCGGTCTGTCCGTCGTGGTAGAAGCTGGCCGCGCCCAGGTAAGAACGCGCAGTGACCGAGATGCTGGTGCCCTCGACGATTTCCAGCCCGCCTTCGGACGCGCGCTGGCCGTAGAAATCAGCCATCATCGGGCTCGGAATATCGCCCGGCTGGATGGTGCGCAAGCGCGTCATCGGCGCCAGCACGACACCGTGCTTGAGGTTGAAGGCGCCAACTTTCTTAGGTGCGAACAATTTCGACATGATCTTTTCCTTTAGGGTTGAGGTTGCGGAGGCTTCCGCTTCCTGATGCATGAAGCCCAGTCTATTCATTCCCGACCGAAAGTTGAATGGGAGAAATTGCATATGACTCATTCCAAATCGGGATCAATGGAGCGCTCTTGCGCCATCAGCGAACCGGGTGCTAATATAGGAACTGATTGGTCCACATATAACCCGACCTAACCGAACAGGCACAACGATGGCAACTCACTCTGGACTGGGACGTCCACGCGAATTCGAGCTGGACGATGCAGCACGCGATGCAATAGACGTCTTCCGGGTACGCGGCTATGAGGGCGCCTCCCTGCCCGACTTGATCGAAGGTACGGGGTTGTCGCGTGGCAGCCTTTACAAAGCGTTTGGCGACAAGAAGGGCTTGCTGCTGGCCGCGCTCGACCTGTATATGGCGGACGGGCTGAAGCTGACGGCGGAGTTACTCTCTCAGCCCGGCTCCGCAAAGGCCGCGATACGTGCATCGCTGCTGCGCCATGCAAACGAAGCCTCGGGCGATCCGGGGCGGCGCGGTTGCTTGGTCGTCGCCATGGCGACGGAGATGGCCGCGCATGACCCCGAAATCGCCGAGCGGACCGGCCGCATGTTCCGGAGCCTGCAACAGCTGTATGCCGGCGCCATCGTGCGCGGCCAGGCAAGCGGCGAAATCGCCGAACGCGACGAGCAGTCTATGGCGCGCTTCCTGGTCTGCCAGATCCAGGGCATGCGTGTGCTGGGAAAAACCGGCGCCTCCAAAGCGGATATGGTCGCGCTGGTGGATGAAGCGATCCGTATTCTCGACTGACCTTAAATTTTTTTACCTACTTTGGAATCGAATGGTTCCTTAACGAGGCTTATATGTCCCCCAATAATCCTGCCCTGCCCGACCCACGCCGCTGGACCAAGTTTGCCATCCTGCTGGTCGGGTCGTTTCTGCCGCCGCTCGACTTCTTCATCGTCAATGTGGCACTGCCGTCGATCCAGCAAGATCTCGGCACCTCTTCCTCTGCTGAGCAGATGGTCATATCCTCCTACGCCGCGCTATATGCAGTGACGCTGATAACCGGTGGACGCCTTGGCGACCTGCTTGGCCGCAGCCGGGTATTCTTCCTTGGCCTGATGGGATTTACGGCGGCGTCGCTGTTGTGCGGCCTCGCATGGTCGCCCTGGGCGCTCATCGCCGGCCGTGCCTTGCAAGGGATCACAGCCGCTGTCCTGGCGCCGCAGGCGCTCGCCTCCGTGCAGGCCATGTTCCCGGAATCTGAAAAGCCTTTGGCGCTTGGCCTGTATGGCGCGGTTTTCGGCCTGGCCTCGGTGATTGGGCAGGCGCTGGGGGGCGTCCTCATTGCGCTGGATTTGTTTGACATGGGGTGGCGTACCGTATTCCTGGTCAACGTGCCGGTGGCCATCCTCGTCATCCTGTTCGGCATGCCCCTGTTGAAGCGCACGCAGGATCAGGGTTCAGGAAAACTGGACCTGGGCGGCGTGGCCTTGTCGATGTTCACCCTGGCACTGCTGATCGTGCCCCTGATCGAGGGCCGCGAGGCTGGTTGGCCCTTGTGGTCCTGGCTCTCGCTCGCGGCTGCGCCGCTGGCGGCGTGGATCTTCTGGCGCCATGAAAACCGGCTTGCGCGCGCCGACGGTGCACCGCTGCTCAATCCCATCGCCATGCGCGCACCGGGACTGGGCCGCGCCCTGTTGATCGCCTTGTCCTTCTATTCGCTCGGTTCCTTCTTCCTGCTGTTTTCAGTCTATCTGCAGAACGCGCTGCGCATGAACGCCTTGAGCGCCGGCCTGGTTTTCCTGCCCTTCGGCGCAGGCTTCCTGATCGGACCTTTGATGACGCCCTACCTTCGGCGGCGTCTTGCCGGCTGGGTCAATCCAATCGGCATGGGCTTCGAGACCGCCGGCATGCTTTGTCTGGCCTGGCTGATCTCCGCCACCCCGGTCGGCATGCACCTGGCATCCCTGCCGCTTGGCGCCACGCTCTTCTTCATCGGTTTCGGCCAGGGGCTCGGCATGCCCACACTCATGCGGATGATTACGGGCCGCGTGGCGCCCGCGTACTCGGGCATGATCGCGGGCGTCGCCAGCTCGACCCTGCAAGTCAGCACCGCACTCAGCGTGGCCCTGATCGGCGGGATTTTCTACACCGTGCTGGGAGGACGCCATGACCCCGCAGCCATCACGCATGCCTTTATTGTCGCGGCCCTATGCATTGCCGCCTGCCTTGGCGCAGGCGTGGTGCTGGGCGTGACGCTCGCCCGCCGCGCCGAATTCAGACCCGCACCGGAGCGCCAGGTCTCCGGCGCATGAACCGCATATTTTCTTAACGGCGCCGGCAAGGGCCACCACTGGAGTTACACGCACATGAACGCAAACAGTTCCGCAGTCGTTATCTATGTCTTCTACCAGGGCACGCCACAAACCCGTTTCGACCGGGATTATTACGTGAAAAGCCACCTGCCTCTTTGCATGAAGTCCTGGCAGCAGTATGGCCTGCAGAGCGTGTCGGCTTTTTATCCCGCCCAGGCGCAGAGCGACACGATCGCTATCTGCGAATGTGTCTTCCGCGACGAAGCCGCGGTCGATGCCGCCTTTAATTCACCGGAGGTCCCCGCAGTGATGGCCGACGTCGCGCGCTACACCGACGCCACGCCCGTACGCGTGCGCGGCATGCCATTTTGACCCGCGAAGTGTACGCCAGCACATTGCTTTATTTCGCCGCTGGGTTCCGCTCGCCGCCGCCACAATTGATCGCATAGCGATCTTCCGCAGCGGCGCTGGAGTGTCCCGCAGCGCCAGCGTGCCAGTCTGTCGGCGACCGATCGCCCTGAAAAATGTCGACCGCCAGCCAATTCCAAATGTCGCGCAGTGCCCGGCTGCCAGCATGTCACCATGCTGGCACGCGGCCTCGCCCGACGCGCGCGCTGGCCAGCGAAATGCTCGCGTATGCCCCCAGCGCCATCCGCACTTCAGTCTCGTCCTGGCGCCCAATCGTTCCGTGTGCAGGCCTGTCCACCGAGCGCGATGATCTGGTGAGCAACCTGCTCGCCCTCCTGCGCACGATCACAACACCAGGTGTTCGTGAGTGCTGACGATCATGCGGCGCAGGGCTTCCGGCGCCATGGCGACGTCGTTG
>DASWYX010000670.1:0-4839 GCA_036404755.1 Pseudoduganella sp. | reverse complement strand
ATTCATTTTCCGTCCACGATTGCAGCGTCGCCATTGCCTCCGGCGCGCGGCCGGGGAAGGTGACCAGCCAATCGCGGCTCAGGTCAGCGACGGTCGTTTCTCCATCCGCTGGAGCGAGTGCGGCGTCGGACGCGGAAGCGGGGAGCGGAGCGGGGGTATCGGTGAGGACCAGGATACGCGACTCGTAGGGCGCCAGCGCCAGCGGGAGCGCGGAACGCGAGAGGCCGGCGGCGGCGGAGGCAGTCGCGGTGAGCGACGCGGGGGCAAGCGCGCCGGTGGCGGGATCGATCCATGCCGCGTAGCGGCGAGGTGCGCGCAGTGAGGCCGTAGTGCGGACCGGGCGGTTGCTGGTGTTGGCGATGAAGTAGATGTCGCCATCGGCCAGCTTGCGGTGGATGAAGCCGACGTCTGAAGCCGAGGTCGCGACCTTGAAGTCCGGCGCAGCGGCGCGGGCCAGCGCGGCGCCAACCTCAGCGTCGTCGGCGACGTACTGCACGCCGCTGCGCGAAAACAGTGTGCGCGAGGCGGCGGAGACTTGTGCGGCCACGCGCGTGGCGTCGATATAGCCGGGGGCAAGCGATGGCTTGCCGGCGACAGCAATAATCTTGCCGCCGCCGCGGACATAGGCATCCAGCTTGGCAAGCACCGCAGGTGAAAGACGCGAAACGCGCGGCATCACGAGCACCTTGTGCGAAACGCCCAGCGCCAGCACGGATTCCGCGTCCACGAAATCGGCATTGTGTCCGGCATCGAGCACCTGCTCCATCAGCGCCGGCGTAACGAACTTGCCCATTTCGGCGGATACGGACATATGGCCGGGATTCATCGAAGCGTAGGCGTCGTCGACGGGCAGGAACACCGCCACTTCGTTGGCCGGCGCGCCCTGGCGCAGGAGATAGCTCGTGCGCTGCAGGTAGGCATTCACATCCGGCATCACGTTCCACCACGGCTGGTGGTCGTTGAACACGGCGGCGGCATAGAAGGCGTATCCGGGCTCCTGCACCGCGGACGGCGTGTGCGGCCAGCCATGGCCGATGAACTGGTTCACGCCCTGCAGCAGCATGCGGTCCGCTTCGGCCTTCATATCCAGCGGCGTAGCGCTGAAGGCGGGGGAATTGAGCCAGGTCCAGGTTTCGGCCGAAATCACGTTGCGGCCGTACAGGTGCCCGGCGGACGTCGCCCAGCGCGTGAAGGAGAAACTGCGGAACTGCGGCCCCTCCCCTTCCGGCAGCGCGACCAGCCGGTTGCTGGACATCGTTACCACCGGCTCGCCGTAAGTCTGCGAGCGGAACTGGGTGCCGTGCTTGCGCGCCCAGTCGTCGAGCGGCGTGAGATAGCGCTCGTTGACCAGCTCCGTCTGCGTCAGCGCCCAGTCGTGGCGCAGCGCGGCGGCATCCGGACCCTGGCCGGTGAAGATCACGGCCAGGTGCGGCTTCAGGTCATAGCCGCGGCGGCGCTGGAATTCGGCCAGGAAGTCCTCGGTCCAGTCGGTGTTATAGACTTCCAGGCTGTCGGAGAAGACGGCGTAAGGCGGTTTGTCGCCAAAGGCCTTCAGCAGGGGCTCGCCGACCACGCGCAGGTGATTGTCGATGGCGCGGCGGTTGAGGTGGTCGAGCACGAAACCTTCAGCGCCCAGCGAGGGACGCTTGACTTGCTGGCCCGTGTGGCTGGCGACGTAGAACACGGCCACGCGCGGTTCGCCCGCCGGCGTCACGGCAGCGCGGTCGGCGGCGGACGGCGCGGCGATGATCGGCCGCAGACGTGTCGCGTCGAACTCCTTGGCGTTTCCGGCACCGATGAAGGCGGCCAGCAGCTGTTCGCCACTGGCGAGGGCCGGCAGCGAGACGGATGTCGCACCGGCCTGCACTTCGACCACGCGCTGCACCAGCCGCCCGGCAGAGTCGGCAACCGACACGTGCGGACCGCCGAATGGCCAGCCGCTGCCCAGCGTCATGTCCACGCGCAGGCCCAGCTCGTGTGCCTTGTTGTTGGCGAAGCTGATCGAATCGAGGAATTCGGTGGAAAGATAAGGGACATTGCGGATGCCGCGCGTGGCATCGTCCAGCTCCATCGGATAGACGGGCTGGATTTCGACGCCGCCGAAACCGCCCGCCTTCATCGCGCGCAGGTCGCGCTCCAGCTCGGGGTTCCTGACGGCGGGGCCGAACCACCACCAGCGCGCCATGGCGCGCGCATCGTCCGGCGGCGTGGCAACGCGCGCCAGGACGTCCGCAATGCGGTCGGAGTGCACTGGCCCGGCGGCCAGCCCACCTGCAGCGGGCGCACCGGATGCACCGGATACACCAGATGCACCGGCATGGGCGGCGTCAGTCCGCGCTGCGTCTGCGCCGGATGCAATGGCGGAGGACGCTGCAACGGCCGCGCTGCCCAGCGTTACGGCCGCCAGGCATGCCAGGGAGAGCCGGCGCACGGCTCAAACGATGCCGCTGCTGCTTGCTCCTGCCTTGGCCGGACGGCGCACGGCAGCCTGTTCGCGATAGCCGGACGCGCGGTAGAACGCCACCGGATCGATCGCGCCGCCCGAACGTGCGCGCGCCATCGCCAGGATAGGGCTCACGTCCGTACGGTAGGCCTGCTTCAGCGTCTGCGCCGACTGCAGCGCATCGTTTGCTTCCTGGTAACCGCGCAGGGCTTCGCGATCGACCAGGGCCGCCTGCACGAAGGCGCGCTGCACCTCGGCCGCGCTGTTCATCAGGCTTTCGATCGGATCGGTCACATTGTGCGACTGGTCCAGCATGTACGATGGACGCAGCGCCGCATCACGCTGGGTTGCATCCGCCAGTTCATTAAAGATCAGGAACAGCTGGAAGGGATTGATGCTGCCCGAATCCAGGTCGTCGTCGCCATACTTGCTGTCGTTGAAGTGGAAGCCACCCAGCTTGCCGAACTGCGCCAGGCGGGCCACGATCATTTCGATATTGGTGTTCGGCGCGTGGTGGCCCAGGTCCACCAGGCATTTCGCCTTCTCGCCCAGTTGCTGGGCGCAGGCGAAACTGGTGCCCCAGTCGGCGATGGTGGTCGCGTAGAAGGCCGGCTCGAACAGTTTGTGCTCGATGTACACCAGCCAGTCTTCCGGCAGCGCGCCGTAGATGTCGCGCATGGAATCCAGGTAGCGCTCCAGCGAGCCGCGCAGGTTGTGCTGGCCGGGGAAGTTGGCGCCGTCGCCGATCCACACGGTCAGCGCCTTCGAACCGAGCGCCTTGCCTAGTTCGATGCACTCGATATTATGCGCCACAGCCTGGGCGCGCACTTCCGCGCTCTGGGCGGTCAGGCTGCCATACTTGTAGGTATGCGCCTGGCCCGGCTGGTCCTGGAAGGTATTGGAATTGACGGCGTCGAAACCGAGGCCGTAGGACGCGGCCTGCTCCCGCAGCGCCTTCGGATCGTCGGTCTTATCCCACGGGAAGTGCAGGGAAACAAGTGGCGTAGCGCGCGACAGCTGGTGGATGACACCGCAATCCTCCATCTTCTCGAACACATTGCGCGGCTCGCCCTTGCCGGGGAAGCGTGCAAAGCGCGTGCCGCCGGTGCCCACGCCCCAGCTGGGGATGGCCAGCGCGAAACCCTGCGCTGCAGTGGTGAGTTTTTCAATGTCCACACCGCGGCGCGCCAGCATGCCGCCCAATGCGGCGTAGTCGGCATCCAGGTTGGCCTGCAGCGTAGCGTTATGCGCGGCCACCTGGCCCTGGTCGATTACTGCACTCATCATGTCTCCTTGTTTCGCCTGCTTTTTTGTGCCGCTTGTGCGGTCTGACTATCGCGTGAACGCCGCCGCGTTGCCCGCGTCGACGTTGATCACATTACCCGTGCTCTTGCCTGCCTTGTCGCTGGCGAGGAAGTACACCGCTTCCGCGATATCTTCCGGCAGCACACTGCGCTTCAGCATGCTGCGGTCGCGGTAGAAGGCTTCCACGTCGTCCGCTTCGATCTTGTTCGATTGTGCACGCTCCTGCTTCCACTTGCCATCCCAGATGCGGGAACCGCGGATCACTGCGTCCGGATTGACGACGTTGACGCGGATGCCGTGCGCCGCCCCTTCCAGCGCCACGCAGCGCGCCAGATGGATCTCGGCCGCCTTGGCGGTGCAGTACGCCGATGCGCCGGCCGATGCGACCAGGCCGTTCTTCGAAGCCACGAACACCATGGAGCCGCCCAGCTTCTGCTGCTTCATGATGCGGAAAGCGCCGCGGCTGACCAGGAAGTAGCCCTTGACCAGGATATCCTGGTTGCGCTGCCAGATGTCCAGCGTGGTGTCTTCCAGCGGAGCGGAGGATGCGATGCCCGCGTTCGAGATCAGCAGGTCCACGCCGCCGAAGCGCAGCGCGGATTCGCGCAGCACGTCTTCCACGGCCTGCTCGCTGGTCACGTCGGCGATGATGCTGGCCACGTTATCCTTGCCGGCCACCTTGTTCAGGGCCTGGTGCGCTTCGGTCAGCGCCTCCTGGTCGATATCGGTCAGCAGCACGCATGCGCCTTCCTGCAGCAGCTGGCGCGCCACGGCCTGGCCGATGCCGCCTGCGCCGCCGGTCACCAGGGCGATGCGGCCGGCCAGCGATTTCGGCTTGGGCATGCGCTGCAGCTTTGCTTCTTCCAGCAGCCAGTATTCGATGTCGAAAGCTTCCTGCTCCGGCAGGCCGACGTAGGAATCCACGCCGTTCGCGCCGCGCATCACGTTGATGGCGTTGACGTAGAACTCGCCGGCGATGCGGGCCGTGGCCTTGTCTTTGGCGAAGGACAGCATGCCCACGCCAGGAATCAGGTAAATGATCGGATTCGCATCGCGCACGGCCGGGCTGTTGGAACGCTTGCAGCGCTCAT
>DASWYX010000669.1:0-4023 GCA_036404755.1 Pseudoduganella sp. | reverse complement strand
GGGGCAGCAGGTAGCCGCGGAATGCGGCGGGGATGGAACGCGTGTCCTTGCTCATGCGGGGGTCTCCAGCAAACCAGCCGGGCTTGCGCCGGGGATTCGGCGCAAGGGTGTCGGGAGGTTAGAAGCCGCACTAAGCCGGTGGGCATATTCCCTCTTGCGAGGTGTTGTATTAGCCGCCCTCCCGACGCGGAACTGCACTGCGTCGGACTCATGCCCGAGCTTCGGACATAAGAAACCCGCCTGTGAATCGGTGGCGGGTTACCGCTTTGTGCGGAGCTTCTACACTCCTTGAGAGCGAGTGTGCTGACGATGGTGAGCGGCTAGCAATCAGCCTTTGTCGCAGTGTTGCTTCAGTCCGCGTCGCCCTCGCGCGTTGCGCGCGAGAGGAGTTTCAGGTATTCGTCGTGTTCGACGAAATGGATCAAGCCGTACTTACGGAAGTGGATCATCACGCCGGCTTCCAGATACGCCCACTCCGCTTTCGGATAGTCGGCGGCGTACTCGTCACGATCGATCGAGAACACGACTACGCCATCGCTGTCGTCGCCCATGCGGACGCGGTCGCCGACTCTTACCTCTTGTCCGTCTGAATAGTTCATACGTTCGCGGTGTTGAACATCGTGACATGCGGCGAGTCGTCGAACCCCGGCTGCTTGTCGGACAGGTGGATGTGGCTGTAGTGGGGCCCCATCCGATCCATCTCGTCCGCCGCATGCAGTAGGAACGCGGCGATCTTCCGTGCCTCTTCGGGCGTGGCGACGAACGTTATCTCCGCCAACTCCCGCGGCGAGGCCGGCTCCTCATCACGCTGTTCCTCCGTGTATCCGAATATACGCATTTGCGTGTGCCTTGCTTGCGGAAGCCGTGCGCTGCGATCAGGTCAGATCGAACAGGCCAAGCCCGACAAGCACGCCGAGCCCACCGAGTCCGAAACCTAGCGCAGCGAAGAAGAAGGCCATTTCCCGCCCCTTCGGCCTCGACAAGTGCTCACACACCCAGATCAACGCCCGGAAGAAGAACGTCTTATGGTCGAAGTAGTAACTGGCAAGGAACATGGCGCCCCACGCCATCATTGAAACGCCGGTGATGAAAGTCGGCCAGCCAGGTCGCAGCGGACCGGGCTTCAACCCGCTCATCACGCTCGCGGCGACCAGCGCTGCCATGAGCACGATCAACGCTACTCCGAGCGCGATGCCCGGTTCCTTGTGGTTGGAGGTCCCGTTCATTGCGCCGCTGCCCACATCAATGTCCCGCCCTCTTCTTTGCAACGTGATCGCCAAAGACAGCGCCCAGCGCGGCGAGGACGGCAAAACAGATGAGGATCACGAGCATGCCGTCTGGCGTGTGGTCTGGATCGACGAGCATCGGCGTGAGCTGCATTGGCACGATGCCGATGGAACCGCCGACAAGTCCATGCACGATCCGCCAGTGCGCTGCCTTTCTCGCTGCCACGTAACCGGCCACGACGGGCACCAGGTAACCCATGACCTGGATCAAACCGCTGCCATCGCCATACACCCCGGCGTCTACCATGACGTTTGCCACCAGTGTCATCAATGCGTAGGCGCCGAAGAAGGCGGCCAGTCCGTAGCCGATTGCCCTGAGGCTCACCCCACCCACAACAACACCCCAACCGCCACCGCATTGTTCAGCACATGCAGCGCAATCGTCGGCGCCAGTGAGCCGGTGCGCTTCACCAGCCAGCCGCCGAACAGGCCCATGGCGAGGTAGTAGAGGAAGCGCGGCGGGTCGTCGTGCATGGCGGCGAAGCCCAGCGCCTGCAGGGCGTTGGCCCAGCCGAAGCTGATGTGGCGCGACAGGCCGCCCAGCATCAGGCCGCGGAACACGAACTCTTCGAACAGCGGGCCGATGAGCGCCAGGATGAGCAGGGTCAGCATCGGGCCGCCGAGTTCGGCGCCGCCTTCCACCATCGCGGCCACCATGCGCGTCTGGTTGGTTTCCAGGTTCACGCCCAGCAGGGTCTGCACGATGGTCAGCGTCCAGCCCAGGCCGAGCAGCGCGGCCCACATCAGCAGCACGATCCACCACGTGCGCAGTGCGGTGCGGTCACCGAGGAACTGGCGCCGGGTGATGCCCACCAGTGCCGGCGCGAGGCACAGCAGCGCCACGCTCTCGGCGATGAGGAAGGCACGGAACATCTGCGCGGAGGCTCCGGTGGTGCCCGCGACCATCGCGGCCACCGCATCGGGCTTCACCAGCAGCAGCACCAGCATCGGGACGACGAGCGCGACGGCGGCGCCGTACCACGCGCGCTTCAGGCCGATGGCCGGGAACATCGGTTCGCTGACCTTGCCCTTCAGGCGCCGCGCCAGCCCGCGGTAGTGCGCGGGCACCAGCACCACGCCGGGCGCCAGCAGCAGGACCAGCAGGTACGCGAGGCCAATCGCCACGCCCGGCAGCATGGTCGGGCTGACCAGCGTGATGGGCGCGGCCATCGCCAGCGTGGCGAATCGCGACAGATGCGTGGCGAAGTTCGGGCGATCGGTCAGGTCCACCAGCTTCGCCGCGCCGGCGTAATCGCGGGCGCCCATCGCGGCTTCGAACTTGAGCGAACGCGTCGCTTCGCACTTGATACAGACATCCTTGAGCACGCGCTGCGCCGAGGCGTAATCGCCGGCGCGCATGTAGGCGCGCGCGGCCACTTCGCGGTCGACGAACTCCATCAACTTCGGCTGGCGGCGCAGTTCCGCCAGGCCGGCCTTCGGGTCGGGCAATGCGAGGGCGGCCCTGACGCGACTGGCCACATCCATCGGATCTTCCGACGGTGCCGCCTTCGCCAGCAGTGCGGCCGCCTCGTCCAGCTTCTTCTGGTTCGCCAGATACTGTGCCGCGGCCCCGGTACGTGACGTGTCGCCCAGCCGGATCGCCATCAGGGCCAGTTCGCCGCCACGTTCCGGGTTGCCGCCGAACTCGTGGCTCGCTGACGTCTGGACCAGCAGTTCGCGGCGGGACGGCGCCGGCCACTGGTCGGCGGTCTTCAGGATGGCTTCGCCGCGCGTGGCGCCTTCCTCGCCAAAGAGGGATTCCATCTCGAACAGCGCCACCTGCGGCACGTTCGGCCAACGCTCGCGCAGTTCCTGCGTGCAGGGTGCGTACGTTTCCTGCGCGCCGGGAATCCAGCGGCCGGCTTCCGGGTCGCCATAGAACTGAAGGAAGCGGCATCGCGCGATGGCGAGTTCGATGTCGCCGGGCGCCTGCTTTATGGCGGCATCCAGCTCGGCGAGCGCGGCGTCGTAGGCGCCTTGGGTGGCCTCTTCGACCTTGGCGATGGCCATGGCCGATTGCGCGCCTTCAAATTCGGGCGGTGGCTCCGCCGCCTGCGCCAGTCCGATGAAAAGTGCAGCGGCCGCACACAGCGCCCGCCATGCCACGCGAGTATCCATACCCCATCCCCCAATGTCCCCACCCCGAGTTTAGCGACAGGGCTCACGGAAAATGAAGGGGCGGTGGATGGGTTAGTGCGCGCCTGCGGAGCGGAAGCCGGCCTTCGCTGAAGGGCGTGGCGGTAGATGGCTTGACGGCCTGGGTCCCGGCCTTCGCCGGGATGACGAGCCAAGCAAAGGCAAGATGGGTTCCAGCTTTCGCTGGAATGACGGTGTGTGCGGAAGGGATTCCAGCCTTCGCTGAAGGGCGTGGCGGTAGATGGCTTGACGGCCTGGGTACCGGCCTCGCCGGGATGACGGGCCGAAGCGAGACGAGCCAAGCAAAGGCAAGATGGGTTCCAGCTTTCGCTGGAATGACGGTGAAGGTGGCGCCTGCCCGCCTGTGCGCCTGCGCGCACAACGGGGCGACCAACCTACGTCGGCATGTCACCGATGCGCAGCGACACCGTCACCAGGCTTGCGTCCTCCGGGTTGGTGACGACGGAGAACCCCAGCGCGCGGCACATCTCGATCATCGTGCGGTTCTCCTGCAACACTTCGCCTTCAACCGAACGCAGGCCAAGCCACCGCGCGTACTCGATCATGATCTGCATCAGCCGCCAGCCCAGGCCGTGGCCCT
>DASWYX010000668.1:0-2846 GCA_036404755.1 Pseudoduganella sp. | reverse complement strand
GCGCGCGGCGACACGACGGTCGTCGATGCCTATCTGTCTCCGATCCTGCGCCGCTACGTCGACCAGGTCGCGCAGGAGCTGCCCGGTGTGAACCTGCAATTCATGCAGTCCAATGGCGGCCTGACCGATGCGCGCACCTTCCAGGGCAAGGATTCCATCCTGAGCGGCCCGGCCGGCGGCATCGTCGGCATGGTGAGGGCCAGCCGCGCGGCCGGTTTCGAGAAGGTGATCGGCTTCGACATGGGCGGTACTTCGACTGACGTATCGCATTTCTCGGGCGAGTTCGAGCGCGTGTTCGAGACGCAGGTCGCCGGGGTGCGCATGCGCGCGCCGATGATGAGCATTCATACCGTGGCGGCGGGCGGCGGCTCCATCCTGCACTTCGACGGCAGCCGCTATCGTGTGGGGCCGGACAGCGCGGGCGCCGATCCGGGCCCGGCCAGCTACCGCCGCGGCGGCCCGCTGGCAGTCACCGACTGCAATGTCATGCTGGGCAAGATCCAGCCGGACAATTTCCCCAAGCTGTTCGGCCCCGGCGGCGACCAGCCGCTGGACGTGGAAACGGTGCGGGAACGCTTTGCGACCCTGGCTAGGGAAATTGAGGCCGCTACCGGCGCGCCATCGTCGCCGGAGCAGGTCGCCGAAGGTTTCATCGAGATCGCCGTCGGCAATATGGCCAACGCCATCAAGCAGATTTCCGTCCAGCGCGGGCACGACGTAACCGAGTACGCGCTGACGAGCTTTGGCGGCGCTGGCGGCCAGCACGCCTGCCTCGTCGCCGATGCACTGGGCATGAAAACGGTATTCATCCATTCGCTGGCGGGCGTGTTGTCCGCCTACGGCATGGGGCTGGCGGACCAGACGGCGATGCGCGAGGCCGCGGTGGAGCTGCGCCTGGCGCCGGATGCGCATGCGGAGCTGGAAGGGCGCCTGGAAGCGCTGGGAGAACTCGCCTGCAACGACCTGGTGGCGCAGGCCGTGGCGCCGGGACGCATCAGCATCGTACGGCGCGTGCATCTGCGCTACGAGGGCACGGATTCGGCGCTGATCGTGCTGTTCGATACCCTGGACAGCATGAAGCAGCAGTTCGAAGCGGCCTACCGCAAGCGCTTCTCTTTCCTGATGCCGCACAAGGCGCTGATCGTGGAAGCGGTGTCGGTGGAAGCCATTGGCAAGTCGGATGCGCCGGCGGAAGCGGCGCCCCAGGCGGCGCCGCGCCATGCACCTTTACAGCCGCAGCGCGTGGTGCCGATGTACAGCGCCGGGCAGTGGCGCGATACGGGGCTGTTCCTGCGCGAGTCCACTCGCATAGGCGACATTATCAGGGGCCCGGCCATCATCGCCGAGGCCAACGCGACCACCGTGGTGGAACCGGGCTGGCAGGCCGAGGTCACGCCGCAGGACCACCTTGTGCTGACGCGCATCGAAGCGTTGCCGCAGCGCCGCGCCATCGGCACCACGGCCGATCCGGTGATGCTGGAGATCTTCAACAACCTGTTCATGTCGATCGCCGAGCAAATGGGCCTGCGCCTGCAGAACACGGCCTACTCGGTAAACATCAAGGAGCGCCTGGACTTCAGCTGCGCCATTTTCGATGCGGACGGCAACCTGATCGCCAATGCGCCCCATATGCCGGTGCACCTGGGTTCGATGGGCGAGAGCATCAAGACCGTGATGCGCGAAAACGCAGGCAGGATGCGCGCCGGCGACGTGTATATGCTGAATGACCCTTACAACGGCGGCACGCACCTTCCGGACGTCACCGTCATCACGCCCGTTTTCGATGAGGCCGACGAGAACATCCTTTTCTACGTGGGGTCGCGCGGCCACCATGCGGACATCGGCGGCACCACGCCCGGCTCGATGCCGCCCGATTCGCGCCTGATCGAGGAAGAGGGCGTGTTGATCAACAACTTCAAGCTGGTGGACGGCGAGTCCGGCGGCCAGCTGCGCGATGCGGAAGCGCGGGCGCTGCTGTCCGGCGCCAAATACCCGGCCCGCAATCCGGACCAGAATATGGCCGATTTCCGGGCCCAGGTTGCGGCGAACCAGAAAGGCGTGGAGGAATTGCGCAAGATGGTGGCGCACTTCGGGCTGGACGTGGTGCAGGCTTACATGCGCCACGTGCAGGATAACGCCGAGGAGGCCGTGCGCCGCGTGATCAGCGCGCTGCGCGACGGCCATTTCGTGCTGGACCTCGACAACGGCGCCCGCATCGAGGTCGCGGTGCGCGTGGACCAGGCTTCGCGTAGCGCGGATATCGACTTTAAGGGCACTTCCGCGCAGCTGGACAACAACTTCAACGCGCCATCCGCAGTGTGCATGGCGGCCGTGCTGTATGTGTTCCGTACACTGGTGGACGACGAGATTCCGTTGAATGCGGGCTGCCTGAAGCCGCTGCACGTGATCATTCCGCCGGGTTCGATGCTGAATCCGCACTATCCGGCGTCAGTGGTGTCCGGGAATGTGGAGACGTCGACCTGCATCACCAATGCGCTGTATGGCGCGCTGGGCGTGCAGGGCGCTTCGCAGGGGACGATGAACAACTTCACCTTCGGCAATGCGCGCTACCAATATTACGAAACGATCAGCGGCGGCTCGGGCGCAGGCGACGGCTTCAACGGCACGGACGTGGTGCAGACGAATATGACCAATTCGCGGCTTACCGATCCGGAAATACTGGAGTTCCGCTTCCCCGTGCGGCTGGAGAGCTACGAGATCCGGCACGGTTCGGGCGGCGCGGGACGCTGGCACGGCGGCAATGGCGGCGTGCGCAAGGTGCGCTTCCTGGAGGAGATGACGGCGGCGATCCTGTCGAATAACCGCGTGTATGCGCCGTTTGGAAT